>JAURLR010000140.1 GCA_030831135.1 Alphaproteobacteria bacterium | reverse complement strand
CTGATCTCGCCTCCGCCTCACCATGACATCTGCTCGATCGAGGATCTTGCGCAGCTGATTTACGACCTGAAGAACGTGAATTCTGCTGCGGCAATTAGCGTGAAGCTGGTGTCCGAGATCGGTGTGGGCACGGTTGCTGCGGGCGTTTCCAAGGCACGTGCGGATCACGTGACGATTTCCGGGTTTGAAGGCGGAACGGGTGCGTCACCGCTGACCTCTATCAAGCATGCCGGTTCGCCTTGGGAAATCGGCTTGGCCGAGACCCAGCAGACCCTCGTGATGAACGATCTTCGGGGCCGCATCGCGGTTCAGGTCGATGGTGGTTTGCGCACGGGACGTGATGTGGTCATTGGTGCCTTACTGGGCGCTGATGAGTTTGGTTTTGCAACTGCGCCTTTGATTGCAACAGGTTGCATCATGATGCGTAAGTGTCACCTTAACACCTGTCCGGTCGGAATCGCGACCCAGGACCCGCAGCTTCGCAAGAAATTCACGGGTGCGCCGGAGCATGTCGTCAATTTCTTCTTTTTTGTCGCCGAAGAAGTACGCGGGTTGATGGCCGAAATGGGGATCCGGACGGTTAACGAAATGATCGGTCAGACCGATATGCTCGATACACGAGCTGCCATCGATCACTGGAAGGCGCAGGGGCTGGACTTCAGTAAGCTGTTCTACAAGCCGGCAGAGGCTGGGCATGTGGATATTCACCACACGATCGCGCAGAACCATCCGATTCACGACATTCTGGATCGCAAGTTCATTGAGATTGCCAAGCCGGCCCTGGAGGATGGCACTCCGGTTCAGGCCGAGTTTGCGATCAGGAACACTGACCGGACGGCCGGTGCGATGCTTTCAGGTGAGATCGCCCGCAAATACGGACATGCGGGACTCGCCGAGGACAGTATCTGGATTACGCTTAAGGGGGTCGCGGGCCAGAGCTTTGGTGCCTGGGTTGCGCGTGGCGTGACTCTGGATCTCGTTGGTGAGGCCAATGACTATGTGGGCAAGGGCCTTTCGGGCGGCAAACTGATCGTCCGGCCCGATCCCAAGAGTGGCATCAATCCCGATGAGAGCATGATTGTCGGCAACACGGTGCTCTATGGCGCCATTGCCGGCGAGTGTTATTTCAGGGGAATCGCCGGCGAACGCTTCGCGGTCCGCAACTCGGGCGCTATCGCGGTCGTCGAAGGGGCCGGGGACCACGGTTGTGAATACATGACCGGTGGGATCGTTGTGGTTCTCGGAGAGACCGGGCGTAACTTTGCTGCCGGCATGTCGGGCGGTATTGCCTATGTGCTGGACGAAGTGGGGGGATTCGAGAGCCGCTGTAATCTGGCGATGGTCGACCTCGAGCCGGTTGAGGGTGAAGAAGAGGTGATGGAGAGACTGCATCGCTCGGACATCGAGTCCCACGGCATGGTCGATGTGCAGTCGGACATGACCCGAAACGATGCGGAACGTTTGTTCCAGTTGATCCAGAACCATGTGCGCTATACCGCCTCAACGCGCGGCCAGCACATTCTCGATAACTGGGGCGAATATCTCCCGAAATTTGTGAAGGTCATGCCGGTTGAATATCGGCGCGCACTTCAGGAAATGCAGGTTGAGCAAACCGGTGAAATGAACATCGGCATGCGGAGGAACTAATGGGCAAGGTCACAGGTTTTATCGAGATTGAGCGGCACGATCGTACCTACAAGCCTGCCAGTGATCGTATTCGAAACTTCGAGGAATTCGTCATTCCCCTGGAGGAGCGCGATCTGGAGCGTCAGGCTGCGCGTTGCATGGATTGCGGCATTCCGTTCTGTCACAGCGGCTGCCCGGTCAACAATCAGATCCCGGACTGGAATGACCTTGTCTACAATTCGGACTGGGAAGAAGCATCGCGCAACCTGCATTCAACGAACAACTTCCCGGAATTCACCGGTCGAATCTGTCCCGCGCCTTGCGAAGCTGCCTGCACGCTGAACATTGACGACAACCCGGTTACCATCAAGACCATCGAATGCGCGATTGTCGATCGGGCCTGGGAAGAGGGCTGGGTCACTCCGCAGATTCCGGAGACCCGGACAGGCAAGAAGATTGCCATTGTCGGATCGGGTCCGGCCGGGATGGCGGCTGCCCAGCAGCTCGCCCGTGTGGGCCACGATGTGCATCTCTATGAGAAGAACGAAACAGCGGGTGGTTTGCTGCGTTTTGGTATTCCCGATTTCAAGATGGAGAAGCATCTGATCGACCGACGGCTGGAGCAGATGGTGGCCGAAGGCGTCACGCTTCATTGCGGTGTTCATATCGGCGTCGATATGAGTGCGGCAGAACTGGAAGCCAGCCATGACGCGGTGTTGCTCTGCGGTGGTTCCGAAAAGCCGCGCGACCTTTCCGTTGAAGGCCGGGACCTGGACGGTGTGCACTTCGCCATGGAGTTTCTGCCGCAGCAGAATCGCCGGGTTGCGGGAAGCAATCTGGGGGATGTGGAGCCGATCCTGGCCGTACAGAAGCATGTCATCGTGATCGGTGGCGGGGATACCGGATCCGACTGCATCGGCACTTCGATTCGTCAGGGGGCGCTGTCCGTTACCCAGCTTGAAATCATGCCCGAGCCGCCGGAAAAGGAAAACAAGGGGCTGAGTTGGCCGCATTGGCCGCTGAAGATGCGGACCTCTTCCAGTCAGGCAGAAGGTGCGGAACGTGATTTTTCCGTGACCACCAACAGCATCGGCGGCGAGAACGGGCACGTCACCCACATCAACTGTCAGCGCGTTGACGAAAAATTCCAACCCATTCCGGGGACCGAATTTGAACTCAAGGCAGACCTCGTGCTTCTGGCGATGGGCTTCGTCAATCCGATTGCCGAAGGCATGCTGACGGAATTGGGTGTGGAACTGGACGCGCGCGGCAATGTGAAGGCCGATACCCGCGCCTACAGCACGTCTCGTGATAAGGTTTTCGTCGCGGGTGATATGCGCCGTGGCCAGTCACTCGTGGTCTGGGCCATTCGTGAAGGGCGGCAGGCCGCCCGCGCCGTTGACACGTTCCTGATGGGTACGTCGGAACTGCCGCGATAACCGCAGTTTGACGAGGTCGTTCGGAGACGTTTGTCGAGTTCTTTTGGGCTTCCGCATGGCCGGGTCAAGGCCATGTGATCTAAACTTTCGACGGATACCCAAGCCGTCCCGTTTCTGAGACAATTCAAACAGTTGAAGCATCCCGTTTCGCCCCGCAGGGCGGAACGTGGATGTTTATTGCCGAAGAACAGTTAGCTATTTGCCGTTCAGGCAATGTCCATCACGGAGGAAAACATCATCATGAAGAAGTTCACAGCATTGGCCGCCGGTGCCGTTCTGGCGGTTTCGGCCAGCCTCGCGCACGCACAGTCAACCGATTACGTCCTCAGCACAGCCTCGACCGGTGGCACCTACCATCCGGTCGGGACAGCGATCTCGACGCTGACAAAGGTAAAACTGCTGCCGAAGGAAAAGTTCAGCCTGTCGGCCGTCAACTCGGCCGGTTCGGGCGCAAACGTGCAGGCGATGGGAGCCGGTACCGCAGATTTCGCCATTCTGCAGGGCCTGTTCGGCTCCTATGCCGCAACCGGTACAGGGCCCGTCTCCGCACCGCAGACGAATATCCGCTCGATCACGATGCTCTGGCAGAATGTGGAACAGTTCGTTCTGGCCAATGACAAGGTCAAGACCGGCACCGTGAGTGACCTCATGGGCGTCAAGGGCGAAACGGCCGGGATGGGTGCGAAGAACTCTGGCACGATCGGATCGAACACGGTTCTGCTGTCGGGTCTTGGGCTGGATATTGAGAAGGATTTCAACCTGATCTATGCAGGCTATGGCCCGACTGCGGATGCCATGGCGAACGGCCAGGTCGTTGCGGCGGGGATTCCGTCCGGACCGCCGACCGGGGCTATCACCAAGTTGATGGCATCGAATGAAGGTAAGTTCACCGTTCTCAATGTCACCGAGGCCGAGGCAAAGGCCATGGATGGCGGTCGCAATCTCTGGGTGCCCTACACCATTGAAGCGGGTACCTATCCTGGTCAGGACAAGGCGATCGAAACGATTGCGCAGCCGAACTTCCTGGCTGTGAACGCAGATGTCGATGAGAACCATGTCTATCTCCTGACGAAGACCATGTACGAAAACCTCGCATTCCTGTCGGCGATCCATCCGGCCACGAAGGCGATGGCGGTGGAGAAGGCCATGGCAGGTCTGCCGGTGCCGCTGCACCCGGGTGCTGCGCGTTACTACAAGGAAGTCGGCCTCGAAGTGCCGGCGCGCCTGATGGCCCAGTAGGCTGATGCAGGTGTAGTTCGAAAAGTCGGGAGCGGAAGACAGCATCTTCCGCTCCCATTTTTCTTTTGGGGGGCAGTATATGGAGGATGTCAGTGGAACCGCAGCGGTGAAGTCGTCGGACGGCGATGATTTCGCGCCTCCCAGCGGCAGTCGGCAGTACCTGTTCTCGTTGAATGGGCTGGGCTGGAATCCCCTAAGGTGGGCGGTCGTCATGTTTGCCGCCGGATTTGCCATCTGGCACATTCTGACCAATGTCTGGTTGATCGAGCCGGGTTTCTGGCAGAACGCAATCCACTATGGTGGCTTCGCCTTTCTGGCATCGGTGACTTTCAGTGTATTCGGGAAATATGCAAACAGACACTGGGCGCTCGTTTTTGATGTCGCCTACGGGCTGATTGTGGCGGCTTCAGCGCTCTGGATTGCTTCGGCAGAGAGTGGAATTTACGAACGCTCGCTGGCTGATACGGGCCAGCCGATCCAGTTCCGTGTCTCGGACTGGATAGCCGGGCTGATTCTGGTCTTCTCGGCAATCGACTTTTCGCGCCGCATTGCAGGTTGGGTGATCCCCATCCTGATCATTCTCGCGCTATCCTACATTCTGTTTTTGGGCGCATATCTTCCCGGCGTGTTCCGCTTTGCGAGTTTGCCGATCGACAATGTGCTGTTCCGGACCCTGTACAACGATGAGGGCATGCTGGGCATCCTGGCGCTGATTTCCTCGTCCAGTATTACCTTGTTCATGATTTTTGGCGGCTTCCTTGTTGTCTCGGGAGCAGGTGATTTCGTTATCGAACTCTCCAAGGTCGTTGCAGGCCGGACCCGTGGCGGGGCGGCGTTTGTGGCGGTGATTTCATCCGCACTGACTGGAACGATCAGCGGCTCGGCAATCGCAAATACCGCTTCGACCGGTGTGATCACGATCCCCCTGATGAAATCAAACGGGTTTCGCGCCAGATTTGCCGCAGGCGTTGAGGCCGCAGCATCCACAGGCGGGCAGCTCATGCCTCCGATCATGGGGGCGGGGGCCTTCGTGATGGCCAGCTATACCTCTATTCCATATGGCACGATTGTCGCGGTCTCGGTTGTACCGGCGTTGCTGTATTTTCTCTCCGTCGCCTTTATCGTGCGCATTGAGGCGGTCAAGCATCAGGTCGGCAATGAGATCGATCTCGTGGTCAATCGCGGAAAGCTGATATCGGGCGCGCTTGTCTTCGTATTGCCGCTCGGGGTCATGGTCTGGCTCCTGATGACAGGCGTCACGCCCAGTTTTGCCGCCTCCTGGGCAATCGCGACCCTTGTCCTTGTATCCTGGGTCACGACAATTCTGGCCAAATTGGTTGGAAGTGACACCTTCGAGCCGGTATCCATGGGACCGACGAAAATCACGGAAGCACTCGTCAGCGGCATCCAGACCTCGATCATGACCGGCATTCTTCTGGTCGCGATCGGTATCGTGAACAACGCCGTCGTCACCAGTGGCGTGGGAAATGGGATCTCGATCATGATCGCCCAGTGGTCGCAGGGGTCCATCATTTTTGCGATTGCGCTGATTGCCCTGGCTTCGCTCATTCTCGGGATGGGGCTTCCCGTGACGGCGGCCTATATCATTCTGGCCAGCCTGACGGCCCCCGCGCTGGCTGGTATTCTTGCCGATACCACCATCCTCGATCAGCTTGTGTTGGGGATTTCCGATCCCGCCAAGGCGGCGCTTTTTGCGCTGGTCGACAGTCCCCATGTCGCGCTTGTGGCAGAGGGGATGACCCGTGAGCAGGCCGTGGCGCTGATGGGGGCGATGCCGTTCGAGTTGGCGCTGGTGATCCGCCCCGCTATCGTGGACCCGGCACTGCTCACCACCTTCCTGCTGACAGCGCATCTGATCGTGTTCTGGCTCAGTCAGGACAGCAACGTCACCCCGCCGGTCTGTCTGGCGGCATTCACGGCTGCGGGAATCGCCGGGTCGAAACCGATGGCGACCGGCTTCCAGTCCTGGAAGATCGCCAAGGGGCTTTATATTGTTCCGCTGATGTTTGCCTACACGCCGCTGATTTCGGGCGAGTGGTACGAGGTCATGCAGATCGGCTTCTTTGGCCTGTTCGGCATCTATGCCACGAACGCGCTGATCCAGTTCTATTCGGAAGGCCCGCTGAACCTGTTCACGGTGCCGATGCTGATTGTCGGAGCGGCGGGGGCCTATTGGCCGCTGAACCTGCCAGCCAATATTGGTGGTGCTGTTCTTGTGTTGGCCGTGATTTTCCTGTCCACCCGCGCGCTCAAGCGACAGCTTGGCGCAACGGGTGTTGTCAGGAATCCGTGACTGCGGCAGTTCTGACTAGGTCAGGTATTTGTTGAACCAGGCAATCGTCCGGTCCCAGGCGAGCTCGGCCATCTTCTCATCGTATCGCGGTGTTGAATCGTTGTGGAAGCCGTGGTTTGCGCCTTCGTAGATATGGGCCTCGTAGGTCTTGTTGTTGGCCTTGAGCGCAGCCTCATAGGCTGGCCAGCCCTCATTGATACGCGTGTCGAGTTCGCCAAAATGCAGCAGGAGTGGTGCCTGAATACGCGGCACGTCTTCGGCCTTTGCCTGTCGTCCGTAGAATGGCACCGAGGCATTGAGTTCGGGATAGGCCACGGCCAGCGCGTTACACACGCCGCCGCCATAGCAGAACCCTACGGCCCCGACCTTGCCCGTTGAATCATCCCGCGCGGCCAGGTGTTCATAACCGGCAAAGAAGTCGTTCATCAGCTTGGTGCCGTCGACCTGCTTCTGAAGCTCTCGGCCATCGGCATCATTGCCGGGGTAGCCGCCCACAGACGTCAATCCATCGGGCGCCATCGCCATGAATCCGGCTTTGGCAACGCGACGTGCGACGTCCTTGATATAGGGGTTCAGGCCACGGTTTTCATGGATCACCAGAACCGCGGGAAGTTTCCCTGCGGCATTGGCTGGCTTCACCACGTATGCATTGACATCACCATTGCCATTGGGTGAGCTGTAGGTTTCGTAGGTCGCCTTGATTTCGGGATCGTTGAAGGAGACCTGCTCGGCCATCGCATAGTCTGGCTTGAGCATGTTGAACAGGGCCACTGCGGTAACACCACCCACCGCATAGCGTCCGGCGCGTTCCAGAAACTCACGCTTTGAGATCTTGCCGTGCGCGTAAAAGTCGTAAAGGTCGAGAAGTTCCTGGTCGAAGTCTTTTGCGATCAGTCTGGTCATGGAGTGCCTCTTTCTGATCAATGCACGTTGTTCAACGAGTTGTTGTCGAAACGGGCGGCAAGACCCATATCTTGCAGGTTAGACTTGATATGTTGCGACGTGAAGATATTGGTGGATCAACACGTGGATGTGATCTGGTCAAAGATGCATACGGGAGTAAGAGAATGAGCGAAAAAACCGAACGCGCGGTCCTGGCCGGTGGCTGTTTCTGGGGCATGCAGGATTTGATCCGGAAGATGCCCGGGGTTGTCTCGACCCGTGTCGGCTATACCGGCGGCGATGTTCCCAACGCGACCTATCGCAATCACGGCAGTCACGCCGAAGGTATCGAGATCATGTTCGATCCTGACAAGCTCAGCTACCGGGAAATTCTGGAATTCTTCTTCCAGATTCACGATCCCTCGACGCCCGACCGGCAGGGGAATGACATGGGGCCGTCATATCGTTCCGGTATCTACTATGTGGACGACCTCCAGAAGGAAGAGGCCGAACGCACCATCGCGGATGTGAATGCCTCGGGCCTGTGGCCGGGCAAGGTGGTGACCGAAGTCGAGCCGGTTGGCGATTTCTGGGAAGCTGAAGCCGAACACCAGGATTATCTGGAGCGCTACCCGCATGGTTACACATGCCATTTCGTGCGCCCCAACTGGAAGCTGCCACGGCGTGAAGACGCGGCCTGAGCGCGTAGGTCTGGGGGGCGGCTGCCACTGGTGTACCGAAGCCGTCTTTCAGGCGCTTCGCGGCGTTGGGGATGTGGCCCAGGGTTTCGTGCGTTCGCACGCACCGCATAACACCTGGTCCGAGGCGGTGGTGGTCACCTTTGATCCAGATGTGATTGATCTGCAGACCCTGATTGAAGTTCACCTGCGGACCCATGCGAGCACCTCCCGGCACAAGATGCGCGGAAAGTACCGGAGCGCGGTCTATAGCTTTGATGGTCGGGAGGCCTGGGCGGCGTCGGAAGCCTTGCAGAACTTGCAGGCCGGATTTTCAGAGCCTCTGATCACACGCGTGCTGCGCCATGCTGGCTTTCGCCCGTCCGACCCGCGCTTCCACGACTACTATGCGACGGATCCCGACAGGCCGTTTTGCCGCACCTATATCGATCCGAAACTGCGATTGATTCGCGAAGTCTATTCCAGCCTCGTCCTGCCGGAGGATCAACTTCGCGTGTCGGGTGCGCGCTAATTGGTCTGGCCGCTAGACTTCTTCCGGTAACGATCTGGCGTGATCGTCGGGAGACTGCGCTTCGATGAATACATCGCTGATGGCGGGAAACCGTGCCTTGATCTGCGTTTCCAGCGAGGTCACCGTTGCTTCGATATCCTGTTTGTCGGTGTTGTCCCGAAACGAAACGCTCAGGTTTGCAAGGATGTTATAAGGCCCCAAATGCAGCGTTCTCAGTTCGTTGATGGAAGCCACGGCAGGAGCTTTGCGCACGATGTCACGGATTGCATCGATGGTTGATGCGCGTGCGGACTCGCCCGTCAGCAGGCTTTTTGTTTCCCAGGCGAGCCCGACGGCTGTTGCCGCCAAAATTACCGCGATGACTATCGAGGCGGCCGCATCGGCCCATGCCAGCCCCAGATACTGGGTCGCAAGTAGGCCGATGAAGGCGGCGACCAGACCCAGCATTGCTGCCGTATCCTCGAACAGCACGGTGAACACCGTCGGGTCCTTTGAACGGCGGACCTCCTGGAAGAGGGAGTGATCACCGCGGACGCGGTTGAACTCCCGGTAGGCGATGCTCCATGCAACACCCTCGAAAACGATGGCGGCACCCAGTACCGCGTAGTTGACCATGAAGTTGGTGACCGGATGCGGGTCGGCGATTTTTGTGATTCCTTCATAAAGAGAAATGCCGGCGCCCAGCCCGAAAATCAGGATCGCGACGACAAACGCCCAAAAATAAAGTTCCATGCCGTACCCGAACGGGTGTCCGGGGTCGGCTGGTCGTTTTGCGCGTGCGATGCCAAGCAGCAGAAGGCCTTGATTCCCGGTGTCGACCAGAGAGTGGATCGCTTCCGAGATCATGGCCGAGGAGCCTGTGTAAGTACCTGCTGCGAACTTGGTCACACATATCAGGCTGTTGCCTGCCAGTGCGGCGTAAATGACTTTCTTCGAACCACCTTGGGCTGCCATCTTCAATCTTTCCCATGAATTCCTGCTGCACGTGGAACCTACCATGTTCATGGGCGGTTCACGCTCTAGCGTGGAATTCCCGGCACCATGGGGCGTCAAACCTTTGAAGGACAACCGGCCCGTGGTCGCTTCATGACGCTTTCAACGATGTTGACGTTTCACAGAACTGCGGGCGCATCTGCCATAGGCATCGCGGCGGGCTTTCACTGGAAAGGCGAAGCTTCAGGTCCCGCAGAAGGTCTGATAGGGCACCGAGGCTTGCGGGCCGGGCATCGCGTAGTCCTGTTGGCCATCAGCTTCCCGGCAGGGATCGCTGACAACACCAAGCAAATTCGTGAAGGCGGACATGTCCCCATCTTCGACAGCGGATGCCAGTGCTTCCTCGACCTTGTGGTTGCGGGGGATATAGATCGGATTGACCTGATCCATCTGCTGCGCACGTGTTTCTGGTGCCAGGTCGTCTTGCGCCAACCTGGCGCGCCAACGCTCGAGCCACGCGTTGATCCCGGTCAGACCGCTGAACAGGTTCTGGACCGGGACGGCATCCCCGCGCACTGCATCGGACAGGCGCCGGAAGGTCAGTGTGAAATCTGCACCACCCTGTTCCATCGCTGCAAGCAGTTCGTTGACCAGTTCAACATCGTCCGGCGCCGCGCTTGTCAGTCCGAGCTTGGCCCGCGTGGCCGCAATCGCATGTTCTTCATAGGTGTCAGGAACCGTGTTGACCATCTCGGTCAGAATTTCGACGGCCTGATCCTTGTCGTCGCTGACGAGCGGAATAAGGGTTTCGGCCAGCCGCGCCAGGTTCCAGGCCATGACGGCAGGCTGGTTGCCATAGGCGTAACGTCCCTGAGTGTCGATGGAGCTGAAGACGGTCTGGGGTGACGTGGCATCCATGAAGGCGCAGGGGCCATAATCTATGGTTTCGCCCGAGATGGTCATGTTGTCCGTATTCATGACGCCGTGGATGAAGCCAAGGCTCATCCATTTGGACACAAGTACGGCCTGTGCATTCGCGACAGCCAGCAGGAAAGCCAGATACGGGTTCTCGGCCCCGGAGACTTCAGGATAGTGCCGTTCAATCGCATAATCGGCGAGAGCACGAACCTGTTCGACCTCGCCACGCGCAGCAAAATATTGGAATGTCCCCACGCGCAGATGGCTTGCGGAAACGCGGGTCAATACCGCGCCGGGCAGGGGTATTTCCCGGTAGACGGTTTCTCCTGTCGCGACCGCGGCAAGCGCGCGGGTGGTCGGAACACCGAGCGCGTGCATGGCCTCACCGATCAGGTATTCGCGCAAGACCGGGCCCAGGGCGGCCTTGCCATCACCCGAACGCGAGAAGGGTGTGCGACCGGACCCCTTGAGCTGTATATCCCGGCGTTTGCCGTGCCGGTCGATGACTTCGCCGAGAAGCAGCGCCCGTCCGTCGCCCAGTTTGGGGGAGAACCCCCCGAACTGATGCCCGGCATAGACCTGCGCCAAGGGCGCGGCACCTTCGGGAACCTGATTGCCGGCAAAGATGGCTGTTCCGGCTTCTGAATTCAGGGCGACGGGATCGAGGCCCAGTTCTTCGGCCAGCGCCTTGTTGAACTGCAAGAGGACCGGGGCCTGTGCGGCTTCAGCCTGCCAGGCGACAAAACACCCCTCCATCTGACGAGAGAAGCTGTTGTCGAAACCGAATTGCGGAAGCGCGGGGCTGTGGGTGTCCATGATTTGCCTTCCCGGTGGCTGAGACTTCAGAAGGTGGTCTTCGGCCCCGATTTGTCCAGTCTAGGCCGGGCCGTTGCCCGATGCGGGAAGTTCTGAGGGAAGGCGGATATGCTCCCGGGTGATCGACGGGATGTCCGCCACACCCAGAACGGCCATGGTGCGCATGATTTCGGATTCGAGAATTTCGAGCGCCCGGCTGGCACCTGCCTCACCGGCCGCGCCGACCCCGTAAAGTGTGGCGCGTCCGATCGCAACAATGTCGGCGCCCAGCGCGAGCGCCTTCAGAACGTCACTGCCACGCCGCACACCACTGTCGGCGATGATCGTCAGCTTGTCGCCAACCGCCGCCGCGATTACGGGCAAGGCATCCCAGGGGGTGATGGCGGTGTCGTTGGTGTTGCCGGCATGGTTGGATACGAAAATACCATCGGCGCCGCATTCTGCCGCCATGAGGGCGTCTTCGGGATGGAGAATACCTTTCACGAGAAGCTTGTGGGGCCAGGCATCGCGAATGCGGCGCAGGTAGTCCCATGTCATCGATTCGTTCCGGTTCAGAAAGCTCGACGATTTTGCCGAGACGTATCCGGTGGCTTCCGCCTTGTCCTCGGGCGGGATGTGGATATTGGTAAAGGCGGGCAGACGTCCTTCGGCGAGGTAGTAACGGCCCGCTGTACCGACCAGCCAGCGGGGATGCCGGATACTGTCGACGGCGGTTTTCATTGTGACCTTGGGCGGGAATACCAGCCCGTTGCGCACGTCGATCTCGCGATTGTTGTAGACGGGTGAATCCACGGTCACGACGAGGCCTTCAAACCCCGCATCGAGCGCCCGTTTGATGGTGACAAAGGCTGCCTCCGCGTTGCGCCAGACATAGAGCTGGAACCACTGGGTCCCGCCGCCATTGGCGTGGACCTTCTCCATGTCCGTGTTTGACGTGCTGGCCAGCGTGAAGGGGATGTTCGCTT
>JAURLR010000139.1 GCA_030831135.1 Alphaproteobacteria bacterium | reverse complement strand
TGCTGTGGCCTATGATCCGATGATCGCGAAGGTGATTGCGCATGGACCGGACCGGAATGCAGCGATTGCTGCGCTCGACAAAGCGCTCGCAGAGCTGGTTTGCATCGGGCCGACCACGAACCAGGCCTTTCTGCGCCGTGCGATCACCCATCCGGATTTTGTCGGCGCGGCAATCGACACCGGGTTTATCGGCCGTCACCGGGATGCCTTGATCCCGGATGTGCAGAAGATGCAGCGCAACGCATTGGTGGCGGTGATCGCAGATGAGCTTTCCGTTCGTGCGATGGATGCTCGAACCGTGGTCTCGACGGCTGGAGAACCTGGCTCGCCCTGGGCGGCCACGGACGGATGGCGCGCCAACATTGCCGCCCGCGAGACCTTCACCTTCCGCTCCGGCGAGGACGAACTCTCTGCGGAAATTTCTCATGCCGGTGACGAAATCCTTCTGACACTCTCCGATAGCGTAACTGCGCATTTGCCGCGTGACGTTCCGCCGGGATGGCGCATCGAACGTTCCGGGCGGAGCGTGTTTGCGTTCTCGAGGGGAACACAGTTCCGGTTTGAACGCATTGTGGCGGTTGAACAGGCGTCCGCGCAGTCCGGGGCCGCGGGAAACCTGAATGCCCCGATGCCCGGGCGGATCGTCTCGGTGGATGTCGCGCCGGGTGATCTGGTCATTGCCGGACAGACGCTGGTTGTTCTCGAGGCGATGAAGATGGAACACGCCATCAAGGCCCCCGGTGACGGGGTGGTCGCGGAGCTGTTCCACAAGGCCGGGGATCAGGTGGCTGAAGGCGTTGAACTGCTGCGTCTCGATCCGGTGGAGAATTGATATGACGATGCCTTCTCACGTCACCATCGTGGATGTCGGACCCCGTGACGGCCTGCAGGCGGAAGCCAGGATCGTTCCCACAGCCACCAAGATCGAGCTGATCGAGCGGCTTGCGAATGCCGGCGTGCCGGTGGTGGAAGCCGGTGCCTTCGTCTCACCCAAATGGGTGCTCCAGATGGCCGACACGGCCGATGTTCTCGCCCGGATCACGCGGCATCCGGGAACGCGCTATCCGGTGCTGGTTCCGAACCGGAAGGGTCTGGATGGTGCGATTGCGGCAGGGGTCGAGGATATCGCGATTTTTGGTGCCGCGTCGGAAAGCTTCTCGCAGAAGAACATCAACTGTTCGATTTCCGAAAGCCTGGAGCGGTTCGCACCGGTTGCTGCCGATGCGCAGGCTGCCGGGATGCGGGTTCGCGGCTATATTTCCTGCGTACTCGGCTGCCCCTATGAGGGTGAGGTCTCGCTTGCGAATGTGACCCGTGTCGCACGGGCACTTGATGAGATGGGGTGCTACGAGGTCAGCCTCGGTGACACGATTGGCGTGGGGACGCCTGGAAAGGCCCGCGCGATGGTCGATGCCTTGGCCGAAGCCATTCCCGTGGACCGGCTGGCGTTGCATTTTCACGACACCTACGGTCAGGCGCTGGCCAATATTCTTGCCTGTCTCGAAGCGGGTGTCGCAACGATCGATACAGCGGTTGCCGGACTGGGCGGCTGCCCCTATGCGCCCGGCGCGTCGGGCAATGTGGCCAGCGAGGACGTGGTTTACATGCTCAATGGTCTGGGTATCAGCACCGGTATTGATCTCGACGCGCTTGTCGAAACGGGCGGATTTATCAGTGAGGCGCTGGGCCGCACCCCGACTTCGAAAGCCGCGCAGGCTCTGGCAGCCCGAAAAGCCTGATCCGCAGCGCCGTTTACCGTGGCTGTAAAGGTTTGGGAAACCAATAACCCATAGTCTTTTCCCGCCGGTTATCGGCATTGTTCGCGCGATCTCGCGTCGATGGATAATGGGCTTGGCTTACCGCCTGGAAAATCTTCGTATTCTGATCATTGATGACAACGCCCATATCCGGCAGTTGTTGCGCACGATCCTCAATGCCGTCGGGATTCGAAGCATCGATATCGCCGAGGATGGCATACAGGGGTTCGAAGCCTTCTGCCGTCTCGATTACGACTTGGTTTTCACCGATTACGCGATGGAACCGATCACCGGCGTCGATCTGGTCGATCTCATCCGGACATCCACCAAAAGCCCCAACCCCTACATTCCGATTATCATGATTTCTGCCTATTCCGATCAGGACCGGGTGCAACTGGCGCGCGATCACGGGGTCACGGAATTTCTGGCAAAACCGTTCACCGTCGAACTTCTGATGGAACGTCTCGAAGCCGTGATTGAGGAGCCGCGCCCGTTTGTGCGAACCGATTCCTATTTCGGGCCGGACCGGCGCCGCAAGGAAGATCCGCTTTACACTGGTCCCGAACGCCGTGCGGTGGAACTTGAACAGGTGGATGTTTCGGTTCGCGAATTGACGGAAAAGCAACGCGCAGCCTTGCGCGCCAGTCGTGCCAGTGTCGACAAGATCGCGAGCGACTAAACGCTCTCTTAACGGGTCGTTTCTAATATCGGAGTGCGCGCGTCGGTGCCGTGCGATGAGAGGGTCTTATGCCGGATAGTGGCCATAACAATGGCGCGTACCAGTTGATTACCCCACCCAATCTTCTCAAGGCGAAGGTTGGCAGTGGTGATGGTCGCAAGGGTATTGATGCCGAGGCCATTCGTCAGGCGTCTCAAGCCATTCAGGGCATGGCTGAGGAGTTCGAAGAACGCGTCACCCTCGAAATCGCCATGCTGATGAAGCTTTCGCACGATCTCGACAATGATCCGTCCCGCGCGCCGAAAATCGCGTCCAAGGTGGCGCGAGTCGGCCATGAAATCAGCGGGCAGGGCGCAACCTTCGGGTTTGAGCTGATCACTGAAGTGGGGGCCTCCATGTGCCGTTACATCAAAGGTCTGCGCAGTCCCGAACATCTCAATGGCGATGTGTTGCGTGCCCATGCGGACGCCATGCGCGCGGTGATCAAGAACCACGTCAAGGGTGATGGGGGTTCGGTGGGTGCCGAACTCGTTGAAAGTCTTGGCAAACTGGTCGACAGGATGACCGCCTAGAAACCTGCAGGCTGCTTGGTTCACCCCGGCCCTTCACACTGCTATTCTGCGGCCATGCCTGTACATCTCATCAAGCTCGCGGTGGGGATCGAGTCCATTGACCATCTGCTCGAGCGACAGAAGCAACGCATGGATGAACGCAAGGCTGCCGGTGACGGCAGGGTCTTGCGGATTCTGACACGCAACACGCCGCGCCGCGCCGAAGAGCTGACCGCCGAAGGTGGCTCGATCTTCTGGGTGATCAAGGGCCGGGTCCTGGTTCGCCAGCAGATCACCTCGGTGGAAGCAGCCACAGCACATGACGGGACGCCCCGTTGCGCCATTCATCTGGACCCGAAACTCATCCGCGTACGGACGCGTCGCTCGCGCCCGTTTCAGGGCTGGCGTTATCTCGAAGATGACAACGCACCATCCGACCTGCCCGCAGGTGCGGCAGAAGAGGAAGAGCCGCCGGCCGAGATGGCCGAGGAATTGCGCGAACTTGGATTGATCTGACCGCACGCAATTTTTGTTATTGAGACTTATTCGCAACAACCCTATATTTGGGGTGAGAGGTGTGATGCGATGTATGTCTGTATCTGCAATGCAGTCCGGGAATCCGAGTTCAAGAGCGTTATCGCCAAAGGCGTGCGTGACGTTGATGCGGTTTACGAAGCCTTGGATATCGAACCGCAATGCGGCACCTGTCGCTCTTATATCAGTGAACTGCTGACGCTTGTGCCGTCTGGCGAGGAATCGGAGATCGCGGCCTAGCGATTTTCTTGCGATTGCGTCGCATTATACCAACTATCTGAAAAATAACGGATTTACCGTTCACTTTTGCGCGCCGCGTCCTATATTCTCGGTGCATGAAATCCTATAGGGGCACTTCGAAAATGGTACGCAGCAGCAAAGTCATCGACGGTTTGAACAAGATTCTCACCAACGAAATGACCGCGATCAATCAGTATTTCCTGCATTCCCGAATCCTCAAGGACTGGGGTTTCGAGAAGCTGGGAGAGTACGAATACAAGGAATCGATCGAGGAAATGCAGCATGCCGATGTGCTGATCGAACGCATCCTGTTCCTCAACGGACTGCCCAACCTGCAGGACCTTCATCGCCTGCGGATTGGTGAGAACGTGAAGGAAATCCTTGAATGTGACCTCAAGCTCGAGGAAGCCGCCATTCCCGACCTGCGGGAAGTCATCACGCTGTGCGAGAAGGAAACCGACTATGTCAGTCGCGACCTGCTCAGCAAGATTCTGGAGAACGAGGAAGAACACCTCGATTATCTCGAGACCCAGCTTGGTCTGATCGATCAGATCGGTCAGGAAAACTACCTGCAGTCACAGGTCTGACACACAGAAAGATCGCGCTCTAGTCTCCCGCGCCTGTCGTTGGCAGGGCGGGGGTCATGGCGGGTGCGGGTTCGAACGCACCGATTTTCTGGCGCTTCCGGTGAGCATCGCTCATTGCGCGGCTGAGAAGTATCACCGGCACAATACCGGCCAGAACAATGGTCAGCGCTGAAAGCGCACTCTGTTCAAGCAATTCATCAGATGCGAACTGGTAGACATGGGTCGCCAGTGTGTCGAAGTTGAACGGTCGCAGGATCAGTGTGGCGGGTAGTTCCTTCATGCTGTCGACGAAGACGATCGTGCCTGCGGCGATCAGGCTGCCCCGAATCATGGGCAGGTGGATGCGCAACAAGGTGCGGCCGGGACCGGCGCCAAGGCTGCGGGCGGCCATATCCATGCTGGGCTGGATCTTGCCCAGGCTTGCCTCAACCGCCCCAAAGGCAACGGCGAGAAACCGCACCACATAGGCAAAGACGAGCGCAAAGATCGTGCCGCTGAGCAGCAGGCCGGTCGAGACCCCGAACCATTCGCGGGCCAGGCCGTCGACGGCGTTGTCGAGACTGGCAAAGGGAATCAGTACACCGACAGCAAGAACGGCCCCCGGGACCGCGTAGCCCAGCAGGGAGATACGTGAAAGCACACCGAAGGTGCGGCCTGACAGGCGCCGTCCATAGGCCAGAAATACGGCAATCGCGACCGCTGCGAAGGCGGCAATCGTGGCCAGCATCAGGCTGTTCCGGGCAAATTCGAAAAAGGCGGCATTCCAGGAGTCTTCAAAGAAAACAATGGCATGGCGGGTGAGGATGCCGGCCGGGATGAGGAATCCGACCAGAATTGGCAGGGTGCAGATGGACGTCGCCAGCCAGCGGCGCACCGGGCCCAGCCGGTAGCGCGCAGGCACTTTGTGGCGGGTGGAGGTGTTGTGATAGCGCCGTCCGCGCCGACCAATGCGCTCGAGCGTGATCAGCACCACCACGAATGCCAGCATCACCAGTGCGATCTGTGCCGCACCCCCGGCATTGCCCATTACGAGCCAGACATCGAAGATCGAAACCGTGAGCGTGTTGACGGCGAAATAGTCCACGGTTCCGAAATCCGCGAGGGTCTCCATGAGAGCCAATGCGATCCCCACCACGATCGCCGGACGCGCCAGAGGCAATGCGACAGAGGTAAAGGTCTTCCAGGGACCCCGGCCCAGCGACCGGCTTGCCTCGAGAACGCTGACCGATTGTTCCAGAAAGGCCGCGCGGGCAAGCAAATAGACATAGGGGTAGAGGACGAAGGACATCACGAACATGGCGCCGCCCATCGACCGGATTTCGGGGAACCAGTAATCCCGCTTGGTCTGCCAGCCAAAGATGTCACGCAGCAGACCCTGCACGGGCCCGGCAAATTCGAAGATGTCGGTGTAGACAAAGGCGACGATATAGGCGGGAACGGCCAAGGGCAGCAGCAAGGCCCATTCAAACACGCGCCTCCCGGGAAAGTCCCCGGTCGCCACGAGCCAGGCTGTTGTTGTGCCAATCAGAAACACGCCGCTGCCGTTTCCGATCATCAGAAGCAGCGTGTTCCAGCTGTGGCGTGGCAGGATCGTGGACGCCAGATGGGGCCAGATATTCTCACTCGGGAACAGCGCAATCCAGGCAATCGCCAGCAGCGGCGCGGCCACAACCAGCGCCACGAGGCTGCCGCCCAGAATCCAGACACGCCCCGCAAGG
>JAURLR010000138.1 GCA_030831135.1 Alphaproteobacteria bacterium | reverse complement strand
CGCCTGAAACTGGAAAGCCTGCAACTCACCGGTTCCTTCAAGGTGCGCGGTGCGCGCAACCGGTTCAGTGCGCTCGATCCCGATACCACGAACGGAGTCATCGCCTGTTCGGCCGGAAACCATGCGCAGGGAGTGGCCTATTTAGCCGAACTGATGGGCATTGCCGCCACGATCGTCATGCCGCGCGACACGCCATTCGCAAAGGTCGAGGCCACGGAACGCTACGGCGCGCGCGTCATTCTAGAAGGTGCGACACTGGCCGAAGCGCAGGTGCACACCGAAAAGCTGATCGCAGCAGAAGACCTGACCTTCATCCACCCCTATGACGATGACCTGGTCATTGCCGGCCAGGGTACGGCCGGGCTGGAGATGATCGTCGATGCGCCGGATCTGGACTGCGTCATCATTCCCATTGGCGGGGGCGGTCTGATCGCCGGATGCGCGGTGGCCATGAAGCACCACAAGCCCGACCTGGAGATCATCGGAGTCGAAGCGGCGTCCTACGCGACCATGAATGCTGCGATCACCGGCCGGGAGGTCACCAGCCGTGGCGCAACCCTGGCCGAAGGCATCGCGGTCAAGACACCGGGGACACGCACCCTTCCGATTGTACGCGAACTGGTCGATGATATCGTCGTGCTGGAAGAAGCCGCCATCGAGAATGCGGTGGAAGTGCTCACAGACACGGGGCGGCTTGTGGCCGAAGGTGCGGGAGCCGCACCGCTCGGTGTTGTCATGGAAAACCGGGAACGGTTTGCGGGGAGAAAAGTCGGCCTGATGATCAGCGGCGGCAATATCGACATGCGTATTTTTGCCTCGGTGCTGCTGCGCGGACTGGTTCGCGGCGGCCAGATGGTGCGGCTGCGGGTCCAGATCAGCGATTCGCCGGGTCAACTCGCCGCCGTAAGCGGCCTGATCGGCGATGCCGGCGGGAATATCGTCGAGATCGTGCACCAGCGGATGTTCTATGACGTTCCCGTCAAACAAACCGATATTGATGTCGTGGTCGAGACCCGAAACGCCGCCCATGCTGCTGAAATCGTTGCCTGTTTGGAGGCAGCCCACCTGCCGACCCGGCTTCTGAGCGACGTAACCGGAATCTCAACGAGTTAAACGGCTTCTTAACCACTCTCGCGCACTCTGTCCCTCACGGAATTTCCACGTTCCAGCAGGATCAGAGAACTATGCTTGTAATTGTCGGTTGGGTCATTGTGCTCGGATGTGTTCTGGGCGGCTATGTTGCCATGGGTGGCAAGCTGGCTGTCCTTTATCTGCCCTTCGAACTTGTCATCATCGGCGGCGCTGGCGTTGGCGCATATATCACTGCCAACCCGAAACACGTTCTCAAATCCACCGGCAAGGGATTCAAGACCGCGCTTAAGGGTCCTGCCAATTCCAAGGCGGACTATCTCGAACTTCTCTCGATGATGTACGTGACCTTCAAGCTGGCGAAGACCAAGGGGAACCTTGCGCTTGAGCCGCATATCGAGAATCCCGAAGAAAGCGAGCTGTTCGGCAATTTCCCGTCCTTCGTGCACAACCACCACGCCGTCGAGTTTTTCTGCGACTATCTGCGACTGGTTACTCTGGGCACCGAAAACGCCCATGAACTTGAAGCCTTGATGGACGAGGAACTGGACGTCCATCATCTTGAAGACGAACAAACCGCCACGGCAATGACCAATCTGGGTGACGGTTTCCCGGCACTGGGAATTGTGGCCGCCGTGCTCGGCATCATCAAAACCATGGGTTCAATCACCGAACCGCCCGAGGTTCTCGGGAAGCTTATCGGCGGCGCACTGGTCGGCACATTCCTGGGTATTCTTTTGGCCTATGGCTTTGTCGGACCGCTGGCAAGCGCCATCAAGATGGCGCAGGAAGCCAACAGCAAATACCTGATCTGCCTGAAGGCCGGTATCCTGGCCCATGTGCAGGGCAACGCGCCTGCCGTCTCGGTCGAGTTTGCGCGCAAGACACTCCTAAGTTCTGTCCGACCTACCTTTGCCGAGCTTGAGGAAGCAACCGACAACGCTCCCACCGCATAACGCAACGCATAGCAAATGGACCTCTGAGCGCCAGCATGGCTGAACAGCAAACGATCATCATCAAGAAGGTCAAAGGCCACGGCCATGGTCACCATGGTGGTGCCTGGAAGGTGGCCTATGCTGACTTCGTGACGGCCATGATGGCGTTCTTCCTGTTGCTGTGGCTGCTCAACGCGACAACCGAGGAACAGCGGAACGGGATCGCGGACTATTTCTCACCGGAATCGATTTCCTCTCCCAACAGCGGTGCCGGCGGCATTCTGGGGGGCAAGACCGTCGCCATTGATGGCGGCAAGACCTCGATGGGCGGCCCCTCGGACGGTGCCAGTGTCCCCCTGCCCCCGCTGGCATCGGGCGAAGGCGAAGGCGGCGACGAAGGCATCGAACTCTCTCAGGGCGATGAAGGTGAAACCGAGCTTCCCGAAAATGGCACCTCCGAATTCGCTGAGAACGGCCAGACCGAAAAACCCGAGAACGGAGTTGTCGACGAAGCTGCCCTTCAGCAGACCATGGCGGCCAAGGAACAGGAGCAGTTCGAAGCAGCCGCTGCAAGCCTGCGACAGGCGATTGAAAGCGTGCCCGAACTGCTCGAACTCCAGGACAGCCTGATGATCGAGCAGACACCTGAAGGTCTGCGCATTCAACTCGTCGACCAGAAGGGCTATTCCATGTTCGCCCTTGGCAGCTCGCAGCCCAATGAACAGACACGCAATCTGGTCCAGCTCGTCACCCGGGCGGTCGATCAGTTGCCGCACAAGATTTCCATCAGCGGCTATACAGATTCCCGCGCCTATCGCTCACAGGACGGATATACGAACTGGGAACTCAGTTCCGATCGCGCCAATTCGGCGCGCCGCCTGCTGATCGATGCCGGGCTTCAGGCCGAGCGGATTGCGCTGGTTCAGGGTCGGGCGGACACGGACCCGCTGCTGCCCGACGATCCCGAGAGCGAACGCAACCGCCGGATCAGTATCGTCCTGCTGCGTGAAAACGCCGTTCCGATCAACATCGAGGACACGGTCACGCCAAGCGAACTTGGGGCGACCGAACCGGCTGCCGAACCTTCGCGCAAGACCGAACTCGAAACCGGAAACGTCCCGGGCTGATCTGCGGGTTTGTCCCTGCATCGACCCGACAGACAGGGCGATGTCCGAAAAATGTCATCCAATTGCCGTTGCGCGGTTTTGCACGACCTCATGGAACCCGATACAGTCCCCTGACTTCACTGACTGTGCCCGGATGGCCCCATGACGACCCAGGCCCCCAAACCGCCTCTTGTTTTCTATCGGACCGGCCCGATGCCGTGTCCCTATATCGGCGGCAAGGTCGAACGCAACCTGTTTACCGAACTCGATGGCGCCCAGGCGCAACGGCTTCACGATCAGCTTGCACAGGCCGGGTTCCGACGTTCGCACCACATCGTCTATCGTCCCGCCTGCCCCGGCTGCAACGGGTGTGTCCCGGTTCGCATACCGGTTGAAGCGTTTCGCATGACCCGTTCACAGCGACGGGTGTGGAACAAGAACGCCGACCTGCAAGTCTCGACCACAATCGCCCGAGCGTCCGAAGAACATTTCGAACTGTTCACCCGCTATCAGAACGCGCGTCACAGCGGGGGCGAGATGGCAACCATGTCGTTTTCGGATTTCCGCGCCATGATCGAGGACTCTGTCGTCCAGACCGAACTCGTCACGATCCGCGATTCCGATGGCCGCCTGGTGGGGGCTTGCCTCACCGACATTCTCAGCCATGGCTATTCGGCTGTTTACAGCTATTTCGATCCTTATGAAGACCAGCGCAGTCTTGGCACATTCTGCGTATTGTGGCTTCTCGAACGCGCCCGCAAAAGACAGCTCGACCATCTGTATCTCGGCTACTGGATCGCCGAGTGCGCAAAGATGACCTACAAGAGCCGCTTCAAACCGGTCGAGCATCTGGGGCCGGATGGTTGGAAGCCCGGTCCTTTGCCCGCCGAACCAAACCAAAATTAGGACGCGCGTCATACTTTTGTATGGCATGGCTGTCATTGCGTGACCCCCAACCCTGTCTTAGTGGTCGGTAAGGTTGGTCGGCCAATCAATCGTCTGCTTTGCCCTCAAAAGGATGCTCGGGGCGGCAGCCGCGGACGACCTCGGGAAAACGCTGAAAGAGCAATCTGGGGATCACAATGAACAGAAGAGATTTTATTTCGGGCGCGGCTGTCGGCGGCGTAGTGGGAATCGGCGCGACCGCAGCGGTCATGACATCGATGAAAGATGCACCGGCACCGAAAGTTACTGAAGCACCTGTCGCGGCCCCCGCTGTGGTAAAAGACCGTATCGAACTCGCCATGGTCACAACCTGGCCGCGCGACTTCCCGGGTCTCGGCACGGGTGCCCAGCGTTTCGCTGAACGCCTTCAGGCGATGAGCGATGGCCGCATCCAGGTCCAGTACTTTGCCGCTGGCGAGCGCGTCGGTGCCTTCGACTCCTTCGACGAAGTGGCGTCGGGCAATGCGCAGGGCTATCACGCAGCCGACTACTACTGGAAAGGCAAGCATCCAGGCTGGGCCTATTTCACAGCCGTTCCGTTCGGGCTGACCTATACCGAGATGAACGCCTGGATCCGCTTCGGTGGTGGCCAGGAGCTCTGGGACGAGCTGGGTGCCGAGTTCGACATCAAGGGCCTGATGTGCGGCAACACCGGCGTCCAGATGGGCGGCTGGTTCAACAAGGAAATCAACACTGCTGATGACCTCAAGGGCCTCAAAATGCGTATCCCGGGCCTTGGCGGTGACGTCATGGCCAAGCTGGGTGCCTCACCGGTGTCTCTGCCGGGTGGCCAGATCTATGAGAACCTCGTTTCAGGTGCGATCGACGCGACCGAATGGGTTGGCCCCTGGAACGACCAGGTCATGAAGTTCTACGAGGCTGCAAAGTTCTACTACTATCCGGGCATGCACGAACCCGGTTCGATGCTTGCGGTTGGCCTGAACGCATCCTTCTGGAGCAGCCTGTCGCCGTCCGACAAGCTCCTCGTCGAAGCTGCCGCATCGATGGAGAACGATGTGATGATGTCCGAGTACAACGCCAAGAACGGCGCGTCTCTCGCACAGCTGATCAACAACAACGGTGTTGA
Organism: Alphaproteobacteria bacterium; assembly: GCA_030831135.1. Taxonomy (GTDB): domain Bacteria; phylum Pseudomonadota; class Alphaproteobacteria; order UBA6615; family UBA6615; genus JABJAG01. The sequence goes on along the minus strand of JAURLR010000138.1, from coordinate 3,839 downwards.
GCTTCGTGAGTTCTCGGACGAGATCTATGACAGCTTCGGTCGGGCATCTGACGAAGTGTTCAGCGAAGTCGTCGCACATAGCGACCTCGCCGCACGGATCCACGCCAGCTTCCTGAAAGCACGTGAGGAAGTCGGTGGCTGGACGAACATTTCGGACCAGGCCTACGTTGCCCAGCGCAACCGCGTTCTCGGACTTTAGTCCCAACGCAACGAGCACACGAGAAAACGGAGCCCAATCGGCTCCGTTTTCCATGTGTGGCTGACGAAAAACGGTGGAAGCAGGAACCATGACAGCGACAACACTTGGCGATGACCAGCTGGCGAGGAACGGCAGTATCAGCGGCATGGCGCTCCGGATATTTGCCCTCTCGATTGTCGCCGCCTGTCTCGCCTTTCTAATCAACAATTACCTGACCTTCTGGCAGGACTGGCCGGGAATCGGGAATCTTTTTTCCCATCTGGACTTGTTTGGCGCCGAGGCGCTCCGCAAACCATTCCCCGAAGGCGCTGTCCTGCTCGGTTCGCTGCAGATACTTCTGTATGTCGTCCTGATTGGCACGGTCGTGGCCTATGTCGTCAGGACCTCCAATCGCGGCCTGCGCGTGGATGCCGCCCATCTGTCCGGGGTCGCAGCCTTCATCATCCGCGCTGCATTCTGGTCGGTCCTCCTGATCGGAGTGGTCGATTCCGTGATCTCGTTCCTGCGGATCGAAGGGTTCCTGTCATTCTTTGTCGGTGACAAACTAACGACTGAATTGGGGCTGTCTCGCTTCCGGGGTGCCTACGTCCATTATCCCCTGATCCTCTTTTCGATTGTCATCGCTTCCTTCACGCGGACCCTCGGCTTTGCATGGCTGGCCCTGCTCGTCGTGGTCGCGGAACTCCAGATCGTGATCGCGCGGTTCATCTTCTCTTATGAGCAGGCGTTCATGGGTGACCTGGTCCGGTTCTGGTACGCCGCCCTGTTCCTGTTTGCGAGCGCCTATACCCTAACCGAAGAAGGCCATGTCCGCGTCGATGTCCTCTACGCCGGGTTCAGTGAGCGCGGCAAAGCCTGGACGAACACCATCGGATGCCTGCTGCTGGGCCTGCCGCTGTGCTGGATCATCCTGATCATGGGCATGGCCGGGCGCGCCACCGTGATCAACAGCCCGCTCCTCAGCTTCGAAACATCACAAAGCGGGTTCGGGCTTTACGTCAAATACCTGATGGCAGGTTTTCTGGCCGTGTTTGCCGTTTCGATGATGGTCCAGTTCACCAGCTATCTCCTGCAGAGCGTCGCTGACCTTCGTGGCGAACCCGGGAAACCGAAACCGCCCGAAAACCCCGCACCCTAGCCGCGCAAGACCGAACGGAAACATCACATGGAAGTCTTCTTCATTCTTGTTCTGGTGCTGCTCATGGCCAGCGCACTGGCCATGGGCTACCCGGTGGCGTTTGCCCTGCCGGGCTCAGCCATTCTGACCATTGCGCTGGCGTCACTCTTCGGCTGGGCCTTTACCGGTGATACGGGCAGCTATTTCGCGCAGGACGGGCCAATCCAGTGGCTGACCGCCGGGGTGACCAATTTCAGGGGCATCTACTGGGAAGTCGAACGCGACACCCTGATCGCGATCCCGCTGTTCGTGTTCATGGGGATCATGCTGCAGCGCTCCAAGATCGCCGAAGACCTGCTTGTTACCATGGCCCAGTTGTTCGGCCCGGTCCCCGGCGGATTGGGCATGTCGGTCGTCATCGTGGGCGCGCTGCTGGCAGCGACAACGGGCATCGTTGGTGCGACCGTTGTCGCGATGGGCCTGATCTCCCTGCCCGCCATGTTGCGCAACAATTATTCCCATTCGCTGGCAACCGGGACGATTGCCGCTTCGGGCACGCTGGGGCAGATCATCCCGCCCTCGATTGTTCTGATCATCCTGGCCGACCAGCTTTCCAGTGCCTCAGATCAGGCCAGTACGGCGCGAAAGGCCGAATACAAGGAGGCCACGGGCGAGTTCAACATGGCCGGGGAATTCGATATCGCCTCGACGAGCGCCGGCGACATGTTCCTCGGTGCGTTCCTGCCCGGCCTTGTTCTGGTCGGCCTCTACCTCGCCTATATCCTCATTTTCGCACTGATCCGTCCCAAGAGCGCACCGGCTGTCCGCCGCGAGGGGGCCTTTGACCTTAAATTTGCACTCCGCGTCATCCTCGTGCTGATTCCGCCGCTGGCGCTGATCCTCGCGGTTCTCGGTTCGATCATCATGGGGATTGCGACCGTCAATCAGGCGGGTGCCATCGGTGCCGTCGGTGCGATCATCATGGCCGGATACCGGCTGGCCGAAGGCAAGCGCTTCACCTATCTTCCGGCCCTGATGGCCGTTGGCGCGGTTGTGGTTGTCTTCTTGCTGCTCGAGAATTTCGACCTCAACGTCAAAAGCATCGATGACGGGACCGACCTGCTGGGCATTCTGCTCGCGCTGGCAGCCGTCACCGTCTTCCTGTTTGCCGTGCTGTGGAGCGGCTGGCGGGTTCACAAGATCAACGACACGATGCGCAGCGTCATGATCGAGACCGCAAAGACCACGTCGATGGTCTTCATCATCCTGCTTGGTGCGGCGATGCTGACCGCCGCCTTCCGTGCCTTTGGCGGAGAGGAACTCGTGAAGGGCTTCCTCGAAAGTCTGCCGGGCGGGTTCTGGACCCAGTTCATTGTGGTCATGACGGTAATCTTCGTCCTCGGCTTCTTTCTCGACTTCATCGAGATTGCCGTGGTTGTGGTTCCCATCGTCGCCCCGATCCTGCTTGAAGACCCGTCTGCGAACATCACTGCGGTCTGGCTCGGTGTGATGATCGGCGTGAACATGCAGACATCTTTCCTGACGCCACCTTTCGGATTTGCCCTGTTCTATTTGCGCGGCGTCGCACCGGCCATCGTCAAGACGACCTCGATGTACAAGGGTGTGGTCGCCTTTATAGGGCTGCAACTGCTCGGACTGGCGATCGTCGGCAATTTCCCGGCACTGGTAAACTTCCTGCCCAATCAGTCTTTCCTGTCGGCAGAGACGGCCCCACCACCGAAAAATCCTCGCCTGCAGCATTGCATCGAGGAGCGCCTGTTCCCGGTCTATGATGAACGCCAGCCGGAACTTGTGGCTGCCATCGAAAATGGTTCGCGCCTCGATTTCAGCTATCTGCCGCCCAAGCGCGCCAAGGACCTCAACGACAGTTTCACCAAGGCGCTTGCCACCTTCAAGCTTGTCGAGGAGATTCGTGTGAAAGAGGGCGCGGTGCAGGCCTATATCCCGGACTATCGCCCCCTTCATGTGAGCGTCCGGCGTATGGAAGCCGACATCCGGGACCATGTGGCCGAAATCAAGGAACTGACCCAGACATTGCGCCAGAACGAACGCAACAACAACGAGGGCACAGCCAAGGAAATCGCCGAAAAAGAAGCCCGGATTGTCCGACTGAAAGCCGAGCAGAAAGAACTCGAGGCAGGCCTGCCGCCGGAATGGGGTAACGCGCGCAAACGCTATACCGACCTCGCTGCTGCCGAAAAACGCGCGCGCCTGACCTATCGCCGCAATGTCGATCAGGCCTATGAGCCGATTCTGGAACTGCGTGAGATCATTGCGAATGCCGATGCCTTCGCACAGGCGCGCGACCAGATCGCGGGGCTACCTTCTGCCATTGCCAGCCAGCCTCTCGATCAGGCCGTCGAAACCCTGAAGGCTGTCGAATCCACCCTGACTGGCCTGGCCGACACCAACCCCATTCGCGGCGCCCTCACCCAGGCGCGCCGCGCCTTCACCACACGCACGCCGGCCCCCGAGAAGGCCTTCGATGAAGCCTCAGCTAGT
>JAURLR010000137.1 GCA_030831135.1 Alphaproteobacteria bacterium | reverse complement strand
GTCCCAGCTCAGGCCGTGGCCGCGCCCGCAATGGCAAGAAAACTGTCCGCCGAAAGGCTGGCACCACCAATCAATCCGCCATCCACATTCGCGATCATAAGCAGATCACCTGCGTTCTCGGGTTTCATGGATCCGCCATAAAGGATCCGGATGTCTGACGCGGCTTCGCCCAGCAAGTGTTCCAGATGCGCGCGAATATGCGCATGGGCCTGTGCAACTTCTTCAAGGGTCGGGGTGCGCCCGGTCCCGATCGCCCAGACGGGTTCATAGGCAATCACCGTATTAGCCCCGTTGATCGCATCGCCATCACCATCGGTGGGCAGCGAACCATCAAGCTGCGCGGAAAGCACATCAAGGGTTTCCCCGGCGTCACGCTGGGCTTCGGTTTCCCCGATGCAGACAATCGCAACAAGTCCGGCGCTATGTGCGGCTGTGACCTTTGTCCGAACGCGGCTGTCGGTCTCGCCAAGGCCGTGTCGCCGTTCGGAATGGCCCAGAATCACATAGCTGGCACCGGCATCGCGCACCATGGCCGCAGAGATGTCGCCCGTGAACGCGCCGCTTTCGGCTTCATGACAATCCTGTGCCCCGACAAGGACCGGACTGCCGCTCGCAGTTTCGGCAATCCAGGATACCAGCGTTGAAGGCGGGCAGAGCAGCAGATCGCAGCCGACTTTATCTGCGCCATCGACAATGTCGCGTGCGAGCGCCGCGCCATCGGTGTGAAGCATGTTCATTTTCCAGTTTCCCGCGATCAACTTCTTCAAGCCGGCCATATCTTCACCAAAATGTTGCTTTTCTCTGGAATTGCATGTCGTTACATCCCAATTATCGTGCTCTAACACACGTCCACGGCTTGCGCCAAACACGGCATTGCTAGACAAGAACCCGGGCGCTTGAGGCGCTCGTACCCGACCACTATCATGCGCCGGCCTATCGCGCCCGACGCCCCAAACAGAACGGTGAAGTTCACATGTTGTCAGCTCTCAGAAATGCGTCCAAAAGCTGGGTCATGAAGGGCGTCCTGCTCGCTCTGGCGGCAACCTTTGTGGTGTTTTTTGGGGGTGATATCGGCGGTGGCGGCGGGAGTGGCAGCCGCGGCGGTGCAGCCTCGGTGCTCGAAGTCGGCGACCAGAACTTCACGGTCCACCAGGTCGGACAGGAATTCAACGAGGCCGTGACTCAGATCAGCATCCGGACAGGTCAGAGGATCGATACCCAGACCGCCATCAATATCGGCATCCTTGACCAGACCATCGCACGCATGGCCTCGCAAAGCCTGTTCGATCAGGCGGCACAGGATCTCGGCGTCACCGCCTCCATCGACACCGCGGTCGGGACGATCCGCAGCCTGCCGCAATTCCAGGATGGTTCGGGACGATTCAGCCGTGTGCTGTTCGAGACATTTCTGGGACAGCAGGGACAAAACGAAGCCGATTTCGTGAACCAGATTCGCCTGGACCTGCTCCGCAACCAGTATATCGGCACGATCCAGAACGCTGTGACGGTCCCCGCAACACTCGGCGACAGGATTTACGGGCATCGCGCAGAACGGCGGGTTGCCGAGATCGTCAGAATCCCGATGGGCAGCATTTCTGCGATCAGTGACCCCAGTGAGGCCGAATTGTCCGAGTTCTTCAATGAGAACAAGGAGGCCTTCACCACACCGGAGTTCCGGAGCGCAACCCTCGCGCACCTCGATACAGAAACCCTGATCGCCGGCACGATCATTCCCGAAGAGGAGATTGCCGAAGATTACGAAGCCCGCCTGACCGAGTTCCGCATCCCCGAAACGCGCAATGTGGTTCAGGCCAGCCTGTTCTCGCGAGAGGACGCCGAACGCGCCCTCACCCTGATCCGCGCTGGCAAGAGCCTCGCAGAAGCCGCCCAAGACGTCTCCGGCCTGCCGCCGGTTGATTTGGGACAGGTCCGTCAGTCCGAGATCGCATTGCCGGAACTCGCAGCAACCGCGTTCACGATCGCCGCCAACACCGTCAGCGAGCCGGTTGAGACCACGCTGGGCTGGCATCTGGTTGAAGTGTCCAACATCACCCCTGGACGGACCACCCCCCTTTCCGAAGCACGTAATTCCATCCGCGAGGAACTCGCCCGCGAACAATCGGTGGATCGCATCTTCGATATCCTCAACGATGTCGAGGACGGATTGGCCGGTGGTGCCTCCATCGAGGAAATCGCCCGGGACAGCGACCTTGCCCAGTCGAAGGTCGAGAGTGTCGCCCGAAACGGCGCGACGCTCAGCGGTAACCCCTTGGACGACCCGGCCCTGACGGCAGAAGTGCTCGACCGGCTCTATAGTCTTGAAGCATCAGGAGCTACGGACGTAATCGAGGATCGTTCGGGCGGGTTTACCGTTGTCCGGCTGGACCGGATTGATCCGCCGCGCGTCCCCGAACTGAGTGAAATTCGTGATCGGGTTGTCGAAGCCTGGAAGCGCGAGCAGCTTCTGCAGCGTGCCGAGGAGACAGCTGCCAGGATCACCGACCGCGCCAATACCGGGGATAGCCTGGAATCCCTCGCAACCGAATTTGGCGGCCAGTTCACACGCACCCCTGCCTTTGAGCGCACCGGCGACGGCCCAACGCTGCCGCGCCCGCTCGTGGAACGTCTCTTTGAAGCCCGGGAGGGTGAAATCATCGAGCAATCCTTCGCGGACGGCGCCGCCGTGGCGCGGCTTGTGGAAATTCAAAGCGCGAACCAGAGCGATGCCGCACGCGCCGATCTGGCCCGTACGATCTCCGGCCAGCTGGCCAATGACATCGTCACCCAGTTGTCCTTCGCGTTGCAGGAGGAATACCCGGTGGACGTCGACAGCGCGGCGCTTGAAGCCGCCTTCTCAGCCCCGTGACCGCCCAGCCCGACATTCCGGATAAAGGGTTTGCCGCGCGCTATGCCCGGGGCGAACCGCAACTGATCTGGACCGAACTGGTTGCCGATCTTGAGACGCCGGTTTCGGCATTGCTCAAGCTCGCCAGCGACGAGCGCCACAGCATTCTGCTGGAATCGGTCGAGGGCGGCGCGGTGCGTGGCCGTTATTCGATCCTCGCCTACGCGCCCGACCTGATCTGGCGGTGTCATGGCGCGGTCTCGGAGATCAACCGGAACGCCGTGCGCGACCTGAACAGCTTCGAGCCCCTGCCCGGTAAAAGCCTGGATGCACTGGCCGCATTGCTGGCGGAATGCCGGATCGAGATCCCGCCCGAACTGCCGCCCATGGCCGCCGGGATTTTCGGCTATTTCGGCTACGATATCGTGCGCCAGATCGAAAAGCTGCCCGACAACAATCCCGACTCCATCGGGATTCCTGATTCCGTGTTCATCCGGCCGACGATCACGGCCGTGTTCGACAATGTTGCCGACAAGGTCACGCTGGTCACACCGGTCTGGCCGGACAAGGATATCTCCGCTGAGGATGCGCTGGCTGCCGCCCATGCCCGGCTGGATGAAACCGTGTCCCGCTTTGACCGTGGTGTCCCGCGCACCGCCAGCGTCCCGGCCGGATCGGAAGTCGAACTGAACCTGACATCCAACCGCAGCCAGGGCGCGTATCACGCCATGGTCGAGCAGGCGAAGGAGTACATCCGCGCCGGTGAAATCTTCCAGGTCGTACCGTCCCAGCGGTTCACGGTTCCCTTCGATCTGCCGCCGACCGCACTTTATCGTTCGCTGCGCCGCCTCAACCCCTCACCGTTTCTGTTCGTCCTCAATGTCGGCGATTTCGCGCTGGTCGGTTCCAGTCCGGAAATTCTGGTGCGGCTGCGCGACGATACGGTCACAATCCGTCCGATCGCGGGCACCCGTCCGCGCGGTGCAACCGAGGACGAGGACGAAGCTTTGGCCGAAGACCTGTTGTCGGACCCCAAGGAACTCGCCGAACACCTGATGCTGCTCGATCTGGGCCGCAATGATGTGGGCCGGGTCTCGGATATCGGCACGGTCGAAGTGACCGAGGAATTCGTCATCGAACGCTACAGCCACGTCATGCATATCGTCTCCAACGTGCAGGGCAAGGCGCGCAAAGGGATCGACGCCATCAAGGCGCTGGCCGCCGGGTTCCCGGCGGGGACCGTGTCTGGCGCGCCGAAAATCCGCGCCATGGAGATCATCGACGAGCTGGAATCCGAACGGCGCAGTTTCTACGCCGGGGCCGTTGGCTACTTCGCCGCCGATGGCAGCATGGACACCTGCATCACGCTGCGCACCGCGCTGATCAAGGACGGCAAGATGTACATCCAGGCCGGCGGCGGCGTGGTCGCGGATTCCGACCCGGAAGCCGAATACCAGGAAAGCCGCAACAAGGCCCGCGCGCTGATCCGTGCCGCCGAGCAGGCCCACCGCTTCGTCAACTGACGCACAGCCCATCCCGACACTGGATCGCCGCGCCCCTACTTAGGGGCTCGCGATACCGCATATTGCTGGTTCCCCTGTTTTGTCGTCATGCCCGGACGTGATCCGGGCATCCACGTCGCGGGGCCGCGAGGGCCGTGCCCATCTCAGCATCCTTCGAGACGGGCCTGCGGCCCTCCTCAGGATGAGGTTCGTGGAAATAACGCTCAGACCTCATCCTGAGGAGCGCGCATCGCGCGCGTCTCGAAGGATACTGAGATACGCGCGCCGTCAGACGTCGATCCCGAGCTTCTCGTCATACGCCTCGAAAGCGTTTTCCATGCCGATGAGAACACGGGTGATGTGGAAGTACGGCGTGGTGAACAGCTCGCTATCCTTCAGCTCTTCCCACATGCAGTGATAGTCGAACATCGACTGGAACCGGCAGATCACAAAATCCGAGCATTCCCCGCTGAACGCATCAGCGTCATTCCAGGTCACGCTCATACCGGGATGAGCGCGGATAATGCCCTGCATCATCTGCCATTTTTCGGCCCGGGTTTCCCGGGACAGTCGCAAATAGGCGGGCTCAACCTTCAATTCGACAATCGCGACAGAGACCGGGTTTTCGATTTCACTCATCATGACCTAAACCGCCTCTTTCCGTAGGGGCGGGCTTCAAACCCGCCCGGGATTGCGTGAATCACAACACAATGCGGGCACAGGGACAACATTCCCGAATACGGGCGGGTTTGAAACCCGCCCCTACAGAAATCTGCCGCTTCCCGCATCACATCCTGCCGTCATTGCGAGGCGCGCAGCAACGAAGCAATCCAGTCGGTCACTGGATCGCCGCGCCCTCGGGCTCGCGATGACAGACAACCTCTATCCACGTCAAGGACGGACTGGATCCGGCCAACCACGTTGCAGGGCTGCGATGGTCAGGCCTTAGCGCCCACCCCAGCATCCTTCGAGACGGGCCTCCGGCCCTTCTCAGGATGAGGTTCATGGAAGTAACTCACAGACCCTCATCCTGAGGAGCGCGCATCGCGCGCGTCTCGAAGGATGCTGAGATACGCGCCCGGTCATGACGTAGCCGCGCCTACATCATGCCTGCACGTTGTCGCGGGATAGCACTGACGGGAACGATCGCAAATCCGCGCGCCTGCACATCAGGCAACCACTCCGACAGGGCTGCGATGGTCGCGTCCTTGGGGTGGCCGATGGCGATGGCGAACCCCTGCTCCTGTGCGACCTTCTCTACCTGCAACAGAGCCGCCCGGACAGCCAGAGGCGACGGATCGTGGTCGAGGAACACATCCCGGCGCAAGGCCGGAATGCCCGCGTCTCTGGCCACATCCTGCGCCACGGTCGCACCGGAGGTCCGGCTGTCGAGGAACAGCAGGCCACGCTGCTTCAGGGCTGCCATGACCACATCCATGGATGGCCGGTCGCTGGTCGCCTTGCTGCCCATATGATTGTTGATCCCCACAAAACCAGAGAACTGGGACAGATTCCAGTCGACCCGGCGGGCCAGCTCGACAGGTGTCAGGGTCGTCAGCAGGGCGTTGGGGCCGGGATCGGTGCTCGCGCTGCCCGGCTCCATCGGCACATGAACCAGCAATTCATGGCCGGCGGCCCGCGCTGAACGGGTTTGTCCGGCCAGATCATCGGCATAGGCCAAATAGGCCAGAGTGAGCGGTCCAGGCAAATCGACGGTTTGCTGCGCGCGCGCCCTGTCGAGCCCCATATCGTCGATCACCACGGCGATCATCGGCTGACCGGGTGAAACAAGCGCCTTCACCGCATTTCGAATCCAGGTCGGCGGCGGTAGATCAGGCAGTGCTGCCATTTCGGGAAGCGGCGGAAAGGCCGATGAAATATCGACATCCGGCGCAGGACCGGGCTGCGGCACCACAGGGGGAACAACAGCCGGTGGTCGCGGTGCGGGCGGCACGGCCACCGTTGCGACGCGTGGCACGGGCTTGTCCGTGGCCGGGGCAAAAACGATGAGCCCGGCCACGACCAGCGCGGCCAGCACCAGAACACCCAGCGCAACCTTGGCCAGTCGCCCATGCCCGGAGGCCTTGGACGGTGCGGCCCGTTTGCGGGGTTTCGCGGTTTTCTTTTTGGGTTTGCGGGCCATGGCCGGCGGGACATCCTTTCGATGTGGTCAGTGAACCACGTGATCAGGGCAAGGTTGTGACAGAATCAAACATCACCGCGTGGTCATGCAACCGTCCTGCACAGACGCCTGCCTCAGGGTTTTCGTTCCAGAACGGGCATGGATTGATGCCGGTGTCGCCGCGATGACGAATCTTTGCCGCGTCTGACTTCGCTGTTATAAGTCACGCGCCGTTCTGCGTGGTCTTGCGCGGTCGGGACACAACCTCCGCCATATCAGGTAAGCCGCTGGGATGTTTCTGTTAATCGACAACTATGACAGCTTTACCTACAACCTCGTCCACTTCCTGGGCGAGTTGGGGGTGACCTGTGACGTGCGACGCAACGATACCCTGAGCGTGGACGACGCCTTTGCGCTCGAACCCGAAGCGATCGTGATCTCGCCCGGCCCATCCGATCCCGATCATGCCGGCATCTGCCTCGAACTCGTCAAACGCGCCGCCGAAACCCGGATGCCGCTGCTCGGTGTCTGCCTGGGGCACCAGACCATTGGTCAGGCTTTTGGTGCCAAGATCATTCGCGCCCCCGAACCGATGCACGGCAAGGTCGACCGGGTCCAGCATACCGGTCAGGGACCGTTCCGCGGCTTGTCCAATCCGTTCGAGGCCACCCGGTATCACTCGCTGGCCATCGACCGGGACACCCTGCCCGATTGCTTCGACATCACGGCACACACCTCGGATGAGGTCATCATGGGCATCAGTCACAAGGAATTTCCGATCCACGGGGTCCAGTTCCACCCCGAGAGCATCGCGACCGAAGCCGGGCATGGTTTGCTGGCAAACTTTATTGAACTCGCGACCGGTCAGGCCGCGAGCGATTACGGCGACGACACCCGCGCCGGGGAGATGATGGCGCTATGACCGCAGACATGAATGACCTCAAACCGCTCCTCGCCCGCGTCGCCGATGGTGAGACCCTGAACGAGACCGAAGCCGAGACCGCCTTCGAGATCATCATGTCGGGCAACGCGACCCCGGCCCAGATCGGGGCCTTCCTGATGGCGCTGCGCCTGCGCGGGGAAACCGTGGCCGAAATCACCGGTGCGGCGCGCACCATGCGCAGCAAGGTCACCGGGATCGATGCCCCGGACGGCGCAATGGACATCGTCGGCACCGGCGGCGATGGCAAGGGCACCCTGAACATCTCGACCGCCTCGGCCATCGTGACGGCGGCCTGCGGCGTTCCCATCGCCAAGCATGGCAACCGCGCGCTCAGCTCCAAGACCGGCGCCGCCGACGTGCTCACCGCACTCGGCATCAATGTGGATGCCGACTTCGCGCTGATCCGAGAATCCCTCTGGGAGAACAATATCGGTTTCATGATGGCCCCCCGCCACCACAGCGCCATGCGCAATGTCGCCGGGCCACGGGTCGAACTCGCCACGCGGACGATCTTCAACATTCTCGGGCCGCTCTCCAATCCGTCGCTGGTGAAGCGCCAGATGACCGGCGTCTTCGCGCCGCAATGGACCGAGCCTCTGGCACAGGTACTTGGCAATCTCGGCCTCGAACGCGCCTGGGTGGTACACGCCCATGACGGTTCGGACGAACTGACCACCACGGGCCCGGCACGGGTGTCCGAGCTCAAGGACGGCAAGGTCACGACCTATGAGGTCACGCCCGAGGATGCCGGACTGCCTCGTTCGACGCTCGCCGACATCAAGGGTGGGGATTCCGCCTTCAACGCCAAGGCCCTGCACGCCCTGCTCGATGGCACACCCAGCGCCTTCCGGGACTGCGTGGTGCTGACCGCCGCCGGCTCCCTGATGATCGCGGACCGGACCGACGATCTGAAATCCGGCGTTGCAATCGCCCAGAAGACGATTGATTCCGGGGCGGCCAAACAGACGCTGGCCCGGCTTGTTGAAATTACCAACCGGGGCACGAGCACATGAGCAATGTTCTCGACAGGATCTGCAATGACAAGCGCGAACATATCGCCGCTTGCAAGACAAAGACCGCGCTGTCCGAACTGGAAGCGCGCGCGAAGGATGCCGGCCCGACCCGTGGCTTTGCCCGCGCCCTGTCCGAACGCGTGGCGGCCGGTCGTTTCGGCCTGATCGCCGAGGTCAAGAAGGCCAGCCCCAGCAAGGGACTGATCCGCGAAGACTTCGACCCGCCGATGATCGCGCGGGCTTATGAAGCTGGTGGTGCTGCCTGCATGTCCGTGCTGACCGACACACCGTATTTTCAGGGCAAGGATGCCGACCTCGTCGCCGCCCGCAGCGCGGTGTCCCTCCCCGCGATCCGCAAGGATTTCATGCTCGACACCTATCAGGTGACCGAAGCCCGCGCGCTGGGTGCCGACTGCATCCTGCTGATCATGGCCGCGCTGGAAGACGCCCAGGCCGCCGAGCTGGCAGCCGCCGCTCACGAATGGGGCATGGATGTGCTGGTCGAGGTCCACAACCGCGAGGAACTCGACCGGGCGCTGAATGTGGATTCCGATCTCGTCGGCATCAACAACCGCAACCTCAAGACGCTTGAAGTCGATCTGGCGACCACCGAGGAACTTGCCCCGCGTGTTCCCGCTGACCGCGTCGTGGTTTGCGAGAGCGGGCTGTTCACCCCGGATGATCTGGTCCGCATGTCCCATGTGGGCGCACGCTGCTTCCTGATCGGAGAATCCCTGATGCGTCAGGATGATATCGCCGGTGCGGTACGTGACCTGCTGGCCCCGGGCGAAACCAACCTGAAAGCGAGCGCCTGACATGAAGCCACACCGTCATTGCGAGCAAAGCGAAGCAATCCAGAGCGGACCCGAGAGACTGGATTGCGTCGGCGCGCTGCGCCTCGCAATGACACGTGGACAGAAGGTCCCGCGCGCGCCCTTCACCAACACGACAAACGGATTGATCCAGACATGAGCACCACGCAATGCGACAGCGGCGACAAGCTCACCCATATCGATGCAGACGGAAACGCCCGCATGGTCGACGTGTCCGACAAGGATGTCACCCGCCGCACCGCAACGGCCGGCTGCACCGTCATCATGCAAGCCGAGACCATCGCGCTGATCCGCGAAGGCGCGGTCAAGAAAGGGGACGTACTGTCTGTCGCGCGCCTCGCCGGAATCATGGGTGCCAAGAAAACCTCCGAGCTGATCCCGCTGTGTCACCCGCTGCTGATCAACAAGGCCGATGTGGAACTTTCCATCGATGACGGGGCGAATGCCGTGAACATCGAGGCCACCGTCCGGGTGGACGGCAAGACCGGCGTGGAAATGGAAGCCCTGACGGCGGCCACCGTCGCCGCCCTGACCGTCTACGACATGGTGAAGGCCGTTGATCGCGGCACCCGCATCACCGATGTCCGCCTGCTCCACAAGGCCGGCGGCAAGTCCGGGACCTACGACGCGAAATGAGTAACCTCGCGGCCCTGATCCTGCTGCTTGTCGGCGCGCTCGCCGCTCCGGCTGCGATTGTGCTGGTGGAATGGGCGCGCACGGTTCTGGGCTTTTTCAATCTCGCGCCGGGCGTTCTGTTCATCCCGAACGGGCTTGAAAACTTATACATCATCATCGCCGCCGTCAGCGTGGTTGTGGGCATTCCGCTCGCAAGAGGACGCATTGCCCGAGCCGAATTCGGCTATACCCGATATCTGGGTCCCTTTGTGCTGATCCTGATCTGCTGGAAGGTGATCGACATCACCCTCTGGACGGACGGCGCTGGCGAGGGGATCGCCGGGGGTGGCATGGCTGCCAATCTGGTGCTGTCGGTCGGCACCTTCGGCTATGCAGCGCTGGCGACGCTGGTCTTCTGGATGATTGGCGTCCGTCCGCACGCGCGGATCGCGCAAAGCCAATCGACCGAAGGGAAGCCCAGATGAACAAGCCCCTGATGCCCGTCGCCGAAGCCCGTGCGCGTATCCTCGCCGGTCTTCCAATCATGGCGAGTGAGCAGGTGGCATTGCCCGAGGCCCATGGACGGGTTCTGGCCAAAGACGTCGCCTCACGCGTCACCCAGCCGCCGCTGGCGGTCTCAGCTATGGATGGTTATGCCGTGCGGGCTGCCGATGTCGCAACGGTACCGGCCGATCTCAAGATCGTCGGAGAAGTCCCGGCCGGCGGGTTCCATGACGGGACACTCGCGGCGGGACAGGCCGTGCGTATCTTCACCGGCGCCGCCCTGCCCGCGGGCGCCGACGCCATCGTCATTCAGGAAGACACCGACCGCGACGGAGATACCGTCACCGTGAAGGAGAGTTCATCCGCCGGGCGCTACGTCCGCAAGGCCGGTCTGGATTTCGCCGAGGGGGAAGTGCTGCTCAAGGCGGGAACGGTGCTCAGCGCACGCGATATCGGGCTGGCCGCAGCCATGAACCATCCCTGGCTGCAGGTCCGGCGCAAACCCCGCATCGCGCTGCTCGCCACGGGCGACGAGATCAAGCTGCCCGGTGAGGCGCTCGGCCCCACCAGTATCGTCAGCTCCAACACCTTTGCGCTGGAAGGCCTGATCCGGGCCGCTGGTGGAGAGCCGATCACGCTGGGGATTGCCGTCGATGACATCGCTACCATCCGCGATCTCGCCGCACAGGCACGTGGCACCGACATGCTGGTGACAACCGGCGGCGCCTCGGTGGGGGATCATGATCTGGTGCAGGAGGCACTCGCCGAACTCGGCCTCGAGCTCGATTTCTGGCAGATCGCCATGCGCCCGGGCAAACCCCTGATGTTCGGCCAGCTTGGCGATGTCCCGATGCTCGGTTTCCCGGGCAACCCGGTCTCCTCGATGGTCTGTGGCATGCTGTTCCTCAAACCCGCGCTGGCACAGATGCTCGGGACCGGGGAAACCGAACCCACGCGCGAGACCGCCACGCTGGGCGCCGATCTCGGCGAAAACGACAGCCGCGAAGATTACCTCCGCGCCACGCTCACCCGCGCAGACGGCAAACTCATCGCGAGTCCCTTCCCCAAACAGGACAGCTCGATGTTCTCACGACTGGCGGCCGCCGACTGCCTGCTGATCCGCGAACCCCATGCACCGGCCGCGAAGGCGGGGGATGCGATTGAGATCGTGAGGCTGGATGGAAGTCACATACGGATCTAAAGGGTTCGACCAACTCTGGTTGACGATTCAAAAGAACATCTCTAGAACATGCGTAAATGTTGTCGGTTTGTTCTATATCTTGTGGTATTCATGCAGGAACGAGCGGACCCCAGAATTAAACGCGAACGGGGGATTTTCGTCGCATGTTGACCCGAAAACAGCACCAGCTACTGATTTTCATCAATGAACGCCTGAACGCGACCGGTGTCGCCCCCTCGTTTGACGAAATGAAGGAGGCGCTCGGCCTCAAATCCAAGTCGGGCATCCATCGCCTGATCTCGGGGCTTGAGGAACGCGGCTTCATCCGCCGCCTCGCCCACCGCGCCCGGGCGCTGGAAGTGCTGCGCCTGCCCGAGGATACGGGCGTTGGTGCAACGCTAGCCCCGGTCGAGAAACCCGACCGTTTCGCCCCGCAGGTGATCGAGGGCGGCCGCGATAACGGCGCCACACTGATCACGGCACCCTCCGAGATCACGGGTCCGGTTTTCGGCACCTCCGATGTGGAAGTCCCGTTCCTTGGCAAGATTGCTGCCGGTACGCCGATCGAGGCCCTGAGCGACCCGACGCGTCATATCGCGGTTCCCCCATCGATGCTCGGCAAGGGCAATTTCTACTGCCTGGAGGTCGAGGGCGATTCGATGATCAATGCCGGTATTCTCGACGGCGATACGGTTGTCATCCGCCGCACGGACAATGCCGAGAACGGCTCGATTGTCGTGGCGCTGGTCGAGGGTCAGGAAGTCACCCTCAAGCGCCTGCGCAAGCGGAACAACTCGGTCGCACTGGAAGCCGAGAACCCGGCCTATGAGACCCGCATCTTCGGACCAGACCAGGTTGCGGTGCAGGGCGAACTGGTCGGATTGCTGCGCCAGTATTAAGCCATAGAGAATACCATCAGCGGGTGCCCGCCTCAGCATCCTTCGAGACGCGCGCGATGCGCGCTCCTCAGGATGAGGTTCGCAGAGTAACCCACCAACCTCAGGCTAAGGCCCTTCCCTTCATCGTCATGGCCGGACTTGATCCGGCCATCCACGTGGACGG
>JAURLR010000136.1 GCA_030831135.1 Alphaproteobacteria bacterium | reverse complement strand
TCATAGGCGGTCAGCAATTCGTCGGGAATATAAAGCCGCTGGGATTGCGCGTGGAACGCAACCGAACGTGCCAGCCCGACAAGGCCCCAGGCCGTACCTGTCTGCCGTGCTGCCGCGCGGGCGTCATCTGCGCCATCCAGCGTACTCATGACGAGTTCACAGAGTTTTCCAGATGTCTCCGTAGCATAGGATTCCAGCGCAGCCAGATCAGGTGGCGGCATATCATCGAGGTCTGCTTCGCGCGCATCCACGATCGCCTCGAGCGTTGCCCGATCCAGATCGTTCCGCCGGCACGCGGTCGACAAGGCTTCGACCACCGGGTGCTCACGCGGCACGCCGTCGTAGATACCCGCGATGGTCTCCCGCCACCATTGCAGGCGGATCTGGCCAAGGATCGGCTCGCTGACGATTTCGCGGGTCCGCGCGATTTCAAGATTGAATGCATAAAGCGCGAGTGCGTCGGCCCGTTGGGTCTCGGGAAGCAGGAGTGCTGTCAGGTATCGGTCGTGGTCGAGCCGCCGCACTTCGTCGAGACAGTATTTTTCGCTTTCGGTCAGGGTCATGTCTGCGCTTCAGATGCTCGAATAGCCAAAAATGTACTGCATATGTTCGACGCGGGCGCTTTGCTATAGTCCGATTCGGGTAACCACATAGGGGGAAACCATGAAAAACCCATTGGAATCACTGCCAACGACAGTTGTGCTGGGGGTCGTGCTGACCGTCATCATGGTTATCGTGGCGCAAGGAATCGCCGGTTAGGCGTGGAACGGAGATAAAAGATGGATATGGATTTTGCATTGCATCTGGTTCGCTGGCTCCATGTTGTCAGCGGCGTGATGTGGATTGGCCTGCTTTGGTATCTGAACTTCGTTCAGGTCCCGACCATGCCGAAAATACCTGATGAAATGAAACCCGCGATCGGCAAGCATATTGCACCGGCCGTGTTGTTCTGGTTCCGCTGGAGTGCGGCTTCGACCGTATTCTTCGGTCTGTTGCTCGCCTGGATGAGCGGCTATCTCGGAAGCACACTGGCCATCGGACTTACCGGTGGTGGCATGACAACGGCCCTTCTGGGCATTGCCATGTGGTTCGGGCTGATCATGGCCTTCAATGTCTGGTTCGTGATCTGGCCAAACCAGAAAATCGCGCTCGGCATTGTTGATGCCCCGGCCGAGAAAAAGCCGGGCTCGGCACGACGTGCCATGCTGTTCTCGCGAACCAATACATTGCTTTCGATCCCCATGCTTTACGGCATGGTGGCGTTCCAGAACCCGCCATTCTGATCGAAACCGAAACTGAATCTGCAAGCGGGGCCCTTCGGGGCCCCGTTTTTTATTATGAGCCGTCGGACCCGAGAGCGATCAGTGCGGCGGCGACCTTGCGGTCCTCCGACAGCAGAAGGTTGAAGGTGCGGGCCGCTGCGCCGGTGTCCATCGGTTCGATCACGATGCCATCAGCGCGGAGCGGCGCGCGCAGGGATTGCGGGACCAGCCCCATGCGTTCGCCACAGCCGAGCAAGAGGATTTCGATATCCTGCGCAACCGCGTGCAACTCTGTGAAACTTTCCGGGGTGAGTTCGGCAAAACTCGTAACCGACCAGGGGATCGTTCGTTCGGGAAACACCAGAACGGAGTGCTCGAAAACCTCTCCCGAAATCCGGAAGCGGCCCGGGCCGTAACCCTCGACAACCTGATAGACGTTCTTCGTGTTCTTCGGGGTCGCGGCCACGCCTACTTCTCTGGCGGTGAATCTGGCGTTGAGTCGTCCGCTGCGCCGGTGTCGTCTTCGGAATCCCGCATAAGCCTTTCCCGGCTCATTTTGAGGCCCAGGAGGACGGGCACAGCGACGAACACGGATGAATAGGTTCCGATAATCACGCCCCAGATCATGGCAAAGGCAAAATCACGAATGATCGAACCACCGAAGATTGCCAGAGCAATCAGCGCGATCAGGGTCGTAAAACTGGTCATGAAGGTTCGAGACAGGGTCCGGTTGGCTGCCAGATTGAGCAGTTCGGAGATGTCCATTTTCTTGTAGCGCCGCAGCTCTTCTCGAACCCGGTCATAGATCACGACCGTATCGTTGATCGAGTAACCGGCGATGGTCAGAATCGCCGCGACAGTCGCCAGATTGAACTCGAGTTGCGTGAGTGCAAACAGGCCAATCGTCGTGATGACATCATGGGTCAGGGCAATCACGGCGCCGACGCCGAACTGCCACTCAAACCGGAACCAGATGTAGATCAGGATTGCGCCGATCGCGAGAACCACGGCCCAGATCGCGGATTCAATCAGCTCCCCGCCAACCGTCGGTCCGACAAACTCTGTACGGCGGTATTCGGAGACCTGATCGCCCAACGCGGTCTTGATCTGCACGATGACCGCAGCCTGCTCTTCCTCCGAGCCGTCCTGCTGCTGGACGCGGATGAGGATGTCGTCAGGTGCACCGAATTCCTGGACCTGGATCTCACCAAGCCCCAGTGCACCTAACCGGTCGCGCAACTCGAC
Organism: Alphaproteobacteria bacterium; assembly: GCA_030831135.1. Classification (GTDB taxonomy): domain Bacteria; phylum Pseudomonadota; class Alphaproteobacteria; order UBA6615; family UBA6615; genus JABJAG01. The sequence goes on along the minus strand of JAURLR010000136.1, from coordinate 507 downwards.
AACATCGGCCGGGCCTTCGGTCTTGACCTCGATCAGAACGCCACCGCGAAAATCGATCCCGAAATTCAGCCCCTGCACCAGAAAAACGGCAATGGAGGCCACGATCAGCAGAGCTGAAAGCGGATAGGAAAATCGCCGGTATCCGACGAAATTGATCTTCGTATTCTGTGGGACAAGATTGAGTTTGTACATGATGCGTCCCTAGATCGACAATTTCTGTGGTCGGGTGCGGCGCAACCAGACAACGACAAACAGTCTTGTCAGCATGAGCGCTGTGAACATCGAGGTCAGGATTCCAATCGACAGTGTCACGGCAAAGCCTTTGATAGGCCCCGAACCGAACTGAAAAAGCAGGATCGCGGCGATAAGCGTCGTCAGGTTCGAGTCGACAATCGTTGTGAGCGCGCGCTTGTAACCAGCATCGATCGCCGAAATCGGCGTGCGCCCGTTTCGGGTCTCCTCCTTAATTCGTTCAAGGATCAGCACATTGGCATCGACCGCCATACC
>JAURLR010000135.1 GCA_030831135.1 Alphaproteobacteria bacterium | reverse complement strand
GACAGCGCGCAGGCGCGCCGGGTCGCGCCACGGGCCCCGAAATCCAAGCCGGGCAAGCGTGCCGAGGAATCCAAACAGCGCAAACTCGATCTGCCGACCCCGGGTGGTGAGTATGAATTCCCGCCGCTCGACCTGCTCGAAGAAGCCGACGAAGCCGCCCGGGCTGTTGGCCGCGCCAAGGACGACAACCTGGAAGCCAATGCACGGCTGCTCGAATCCGTCCTGCAGGATTTTGGCGTCCACGGCGAAATCGTTCAGGTCCGCCCCGGCCCTGTGGTCACCCTCTACGAACTCGAACCCGCCCCCGGCACCAAGACCAGCCGCGTGATCGGACTGGCCGACGATATCGCCCGTTCCATGAGTGCCGTGTCGGTCCGCATCGCCGTGGTGCCCGGCCAGAACGTGATCGGCATCGAGCTGCCCAATATATCCCGCGAAATCGTCTATCTGCGCGAGCTTCTCGCCTCGCGGAATTTCGAGAAGAGCACCGCGGCGCTCGCGCTGGCACTCGGCAAGGATATCGGTGGTGAACCGGTCACGGTGGACCTTTCGCGGATGCCGCATCTGCTGATTGCCGGTACCACAGGTTCGGGCAAATCCGTCGGTGTGAACTCGATGATCGCCTCGCTGCTGTACCGTCTGCGCCCCGAGGAATGCCGCTTCATCATGATCGACCCCAAGATGCTGGAACTGTCGGTCTATGACGGTATCCCCCATCTTCTTTCACCCGTGGTGACCGATCCCAAGAAGGCGGTCGTGGCCCTGAAATGGGTCGTGCGGGAAATGGAAGACCGCTACCGCTCCATGTCGAAACTGGGTGTGCGCAACCTGGCCGGTTACAACCAGCGGGTCGAGGAGGCGCGCAAAAAGGGCGAGATCCTTTCGCGCAAGGTCCAGACCGGGTTCGATGAGGAAACCGGCAAGCCGGTCTTCGAGGAACAGGCCCTCGACATGAACCCGCTACCGTTCATCGTGGTGGTGGTCGACGAAATGGCCGACCTGATGCTGGTCGCCGGCAAGGATGTGGAAGCCGCCATTCAGCGACTGGCCCAGATGGCCCGCGCGGCGGGCATCCACCTGATTCTCGCCACCCAGCGTCCCTCGGTCGATGTCATCACCGGCACGATCAAGGCCAACCTGCCCACCCGTATCAGCTTCCAGGTCACCACCAAGATCGACAGCCGGACCATTCTGGGCGAGCAGGGCGGCGAACAACTACTTGGTCAGGGCGACATGCTCTACATGGCCGGTGGCGGCCGGATCACCCGCGTCCACGGCCCGTTCCTGGCGGATACGGAGGTCGAGGATCTTGTGGCCTTCCTGAAAGCCCAGGGTGAGCCGGAATATCTCGACGAGGTCACCGAAGACGAGGGTGCTGCAGATGGCATTCCCGGCTTCGAGCCGACCGAGAGCAGCGGCGATGATCTTTACGATCAGGCTGTGGCACTCGTCGCGCGTGAGCAGAAGGCGTCCACCAGCTTCATCCAGCGACACCTCCAGATCGGCTACAACCGGGCTGCGCGGATCATCGAGCAGATGGAGAAGGAAGGCGTGGTCGGCCAGGCCAACCATGTGGGCAAACGCGAGGTTCTGGTCAGCGACCACAGCTAGAGCGTGATTTTGGACAACGCGCCGCCACAAAATCGCCACTCGCGATTTGCGTGGCGACAACCTATCTTTGGGCCATGTTCAAACTGAAGACATGGGCGCTGTCAGGCGCATTGCTGGTCGCCGCACTGTTCGCGCCGGCCATTGTTCTGGCCGATGCACGGCCAGCCACATTGTCCGCTGCCGACAAGTCCGATCTCACACGGATCGAAACCTATCTCAACGGCCTCACCACGATGGAGAGCCGCTTCCTGCAATTCTCCGAACAGGGCGTTGCCGAGGGCCGTATCTACCTCGACCGGCCCGGGAATCTGCGGATCGAGTATTCACCACCAACGCCGGTGCTGATAGTTGCCAGCGACATCATCCTGATGTTCCACGACACCCAATTGCGGCAGACAACCTTTCTGCCCGTCTCCGAAACCCCGGCCGGGTTCCTGCTCGAAGACAGGATCGAACTCGGCGGGGATCTGACCGTGACCAGTTTCGAGAGCGGCGCACAGGCCTTTGTCGTGACCATGGTCCAGACCGATTCCCCGGCCGCCGGGTCGGTTTCTTTGATCTTCGAGGACAATCCGCTGCGCCTTGCCAAGTGGCGGGTGATCGACGCCCAGGGGGCCTGGGTCGAAGTTGCCCTGATGGAGCCGCGTTTCGATGTGACCTTCCGGAATCCGGCCGAATTGTTCTCGACCGTCGATCCCAACACCGTTATCTCTGTCGACTGACCTGTCCATCTGACGAGTTCTGATGCCCCGAATTGACACCATCCGCCCCCTGATCGGCATCAATGCCGAACTGAAGGACTATAACGGCTTCGACATGCTCGCGACCGGCTACAAATATGTGGCGTCAGTCATCGAGGCCTGTGGCGCCATCGCCGTCATGGTCCCCACCATGGGAGACGCCGAACACGGCGGCGACTATCCCGTGGATGACGTGATCGAACGGCTGGATGGCATCGTCCTGACCGGCGGCCGCAGCAATGTCGAACCCCACCATTATGGTGGAGAGCCGTTCCGCCACGACACCATGCGCGACCCGCTGCGGGATTCAACCACGCTCCCGCTCGCCCGGAAATCCATTGAACGCGGGTTGCCGATCTTCGGCATCTGTCGCGGGATTCAGGAAATCAATGTGGCGCTGGGCGGATCCCTGCATCCCTATCTCTCGGAGGTCGAAGGCTTCAACGACCATCGCATGCCCCAGACCGACACCATGGCCAACCGGTTCGCCCCGCGCCATCCGGTGATCCTGTCCGAGAACGGTCTGTTCGCCGACATCGCCCGGCGCGCGGGAATTACCGAACGCGCGATCTCCGTGAACTCACTCCATGGCCAGGGTCTCAACCGGATCGCGGATGGCCTGACGGTGGAAGCCGTCAGCGAAGACGGTGTGGTAGAAGGCATTTCCATGCCTGAGGCTCCGGGTTTCGTAATCGGCGTGCAGTGGCATGCCGAGTTCCGGACCGAGGCCCACACCTTCAACCGCGCGCTCTTCGAAGCCTTCGGCAATGCCGCCCGGCATCGCGCGGCCGCCCGCATGGGTAT
>JAURLR010000134.1 GCA_030831135.1 Alphaproteobacteria bacterium | reverse complement strand
TCCTGAACCTGAACCTCCCGTTGAATCGGTTGTGGAAGACCGTAAGCTCGTATCCGATGAGGTTGAGCAGGTCAGCGCCGAGACGATTTCCGGTCTGACGGCAGCGCTCGCTGCGAGCGCCCGTGTCGGAGACGGGAACAAGACCCTGGAGCAACTCGTCAAGGAGTTGCTGCGTCCGATCCTGAAGGATTGGCTCGACACCAATCTGCCGGGCATGGTCGAGCGGATTGTGCGTGAAGAAGTCGAACGCATCGCGGATCGCGCCAAAAAGTAGGTTTCCCAACCGTCATTATCGACAATTGACTGTCCGCAAGGGTCTAGCCGTCGCGCGCGCGCTTCGCTAAACCGTGCCGTGATGCCTGCAATTGTGTCGGCACAAGCAGATTTCCGGTTCAAAGCGATGACGACGCTCGAAAAAACATACATTCCCGCTGATATTGAGGGACGGCTCTATGCGCGCTGGGAGGATTCCGGTGCGTTTGCTTGCGGCCGCACCGAGAACGCGACTTATACGATTGTCATCCCGCCGCCCAATGTCACGGGCAGCCTGCATATGGGGCATGCTCTCAACAATACCCTGCAGGACCTGCTGATCCGCTGGCGGCGTATGCAGGGCTACGATGTGCTCTGGCAGCCGGGCCTCGATCACGCAGGTATCGCGACCCAGATGGTAGTCGAGCGGCAACTGGGTGAACAGGGGATCGTGCTTGATCGCGGGCGGCGTCTGGATGATCGCGAGGAAAATCTGATCGGGCGCGAGGACTTCCTCGAAAAGGTCTGGGAATGGAAGGGAGAGTCCGGCGGGACGATCCTGAACCAGCTCAAACGTCTGGGGGCGTCGTGCGACTGGTCGCGTGAACGTTTCACCATGGATGAAGGTCTTTCCAAAGCCGTGCTGAAAGTCTTCGTGGCCCTGCACAAGCAAGGCCTGATCTACAAGGACAAGCGCCTCGTCAACTGGGACCCCAAGCTGCACACGGCGATTTCCGATCTGGAAGTCGTGCCGCGGGAAATTGACGGAAATCTCTGGTATTTCCGTTATCCGATAGAGGGCGAAGATGACCGTTTCATCACCGTTGCGACAACCCGACCGGAGACGATGCTGGGTGACACCGGTGTGGCCGTACATCCCGAAGATGAGCGCTACAAGGACATCATCGGAAAATACGCGATCCTGCCGATTGCCGGGCGTCGCCTGAAGATCGTTGCCGATGATTACGCCGACCCTGAACAGGGTTCGGGCGCGGTGAAGATTACCCCGGCCCATGACTTCAACGATTTTGAAGTCGGCAAGCGCGGTGATCTGGGCATGATCAATGTTCTCGATGCCTCGGCCAATGTGCTGATCGATACCGAAGAATTCCGGGCCGATACAAGCGCGGGCAATTGGGCCGATCCGGATGCCGCGGTTGCCAAATATAATGGTCTGGACCGGTTCGAGGCCCGCAAGGCCATCGTTGCCGAGATGGAAGCCCGTGGATTGCTCGCCGAAATCGAGCCCCACAAGCACATGGTGCCCTTCGGGGATCGGTCCGAAGTGGTCATCGAACCCTGGCTGACCGACCAGTGGTATGTGGACGCCGAAACCCTCGCACAGCCGGCCATCAAGGCTGTGGAGAGTGGCGCGACCCGGTTCGTGCCGGAGAACTGGTCGAAAACCTATTTCGAGTGGCTGCGCAACATCCAGCCCTGGTGCATCTCGCGTCAGCTCTGGTGGGGTCACCAGATTCCGGCCTGGTACGGCCCGGATGGGGAAGTGTTTGTCGCCGAAAGCGAGGCAGCGGCCGCCGAAGCCGCCCGCGCCCATTACGGCAAGGACGAAGTCCTGACACGCGATCCTGATGTGCTCGACACCTGGTTCTCGTCAGCGCTCTGGCCGTTCTCGACGCTGGGCTGGCCCGATGAGACCCCTGAGGTCGATCGCTACTATCCGACCAGCGTTCTGGTCACGGGATTTGACATCATCTTCTTCTGGGTCGCCCGGATGATGATGATGGGCCTGCACTTCATGGAAGACGAGGACGGCAACCCGCAGGTGCCGTTTGCGGATGTCTATATCCACGCGCTCGTCCGGGACGAGCAGGGTGCCAAGATGTCCAAGTCCAAGGGCAACGTCATGGACCCGCTCGATCTGATCGACGAGTTCGGGGCGGATGCGCTGCGCTTCACGCTCACGGCCATGGCCGCCATGGGACGCGATATCAAGCTCGCCACCTCGCGGGTGCAGGGCTATCGGAACTTCGGGACCAAGCTCTGGAATGCGGCACGTTTCTGCCAGATCAACGAATGTGCGGCTCCCGCCGATTTTGATCCGGCGAAGGTCGATCTGACCCTGAACAAGTGGATTGTCGGCGGCGTTGCCGAAACAGTTGCAACCGTGAACAAGGCCCTCGAGGAATACCGCTTCGATCAGGCTGCTGCCGGTATCTACCAATTCACCTGGCACACCTTCTGCGACTGGTATGTGGAATTCGCCAAGCCGGTCCTGCAGGGCGATGACGAGGTCGCCAAGGCCGAAACCCGTGCCACGGCGGGCTGGGTGCTGCAGCAGATCCTGAAGATCCTGCATCCCTTCATGCCGTTCATCACTGAAGAACTCTGGACTTCCTTTGGCGACGGGCAGGGGATGCTGATCCATGCCGCATGGCCCGCCGATGACATCGCGCCGGTCAATGACGAAGCCAAAGCTGAACTCGACTGGACCGTGCGTTTCATCACCGAAGTCCGGACGGTGCGCAGCGAACTGAACGTGCCTGCCGGTGCGCGTATCCCCGCGATCCTGCGTGGTGCGTCCGATCAGACCAAGGCGCGTCTTGCGGCCAATGAAGGCCAGATCAAGAGCCTCGCCCGGATCGCCGAAATCGCCATCGATGCCGAGCTGCCGGCTGGTGCGGTACAGACCGTTCTGGACGAAGCCACGCTGGCCTTGCCGCTGGCCGATGTGATCGATCTGGACGCCGAACGTGCCCGTCTGTCGAAGGAGATCGACAAGCTGGCCAAGGAAATTACCGGCTACGACAAGAAACTGGCCAACAAGGCTTTCCTCGCCAAGGCGCCGGAAGATGTGGTCGCGGAACAACATGAACGCCGCAGCGATGCCAGCGAGGCCAAGGCGAAGCTCGAAGCCGCACTGGAGCGCCTGAGCGCGGCCTGATTGATCATGTACGTGACGGCGAGACGTGGATGCCCGGATCAAGTCCGGGCATGACGGTGTTTGGTGTGGTGGCTTTCTTCTTCGCGTCGTCCGATCTCTGGTGAGTGCGGGCCATTGAAGAACTTCATGCTGAGCCTGTCGGAATATGAGGTTCCGCCCTCGTCTTTAATCAGGTTCGGAATGAGGGCGATAAAAACGCCCGTCATGGCCGGACTTGATCCGGCTATCTCGTCTCGGTTCTCGGTAAGTTGGCCGGGCTAAACGCGGCCATGACAATGCTGAGGACGGCGATCCATTTCTGCACAAGCGTGTATGCTGGTGAGAAACTGACTCAAACGGAGAGATCACCATGCCCCATATCCCCGCCCTCAAACGCGAAGACCTGCCGGAACTGGAGGATTACTTCCGGCGCTCCGACGAGCGGATGGGGTTTGTCACCAATGCCCAGTTGACGATGGCGCACCGGCCGCCGATCTTCAAAGCCTTCGTGGAACTGGCTGCTGCGACGTTTCAGGAATACGGCAATGTCACGCCGGGCCTGAAGGCTCTCGTGGGCAACATCGCCAGCAAGACGGCCGGCTGCAGTTACTGCATGTCCCACACAGCTTCCAACGCCATGCGACCGGGCTATGACACCGACGAAGCCAAGGTTGCTGTGGTCTGGGAGTACGAGACCAACCCGATTTTCTCGGACGCCGAACGCGCGGCGCTGGAATTCGCGCAATGCGCGGCTTCCGTGCCCAACCTCGTGACCAAGGACCACATCACCCGCTTGCGCGAACACTTCACCGATGCCGAGATTGTCGAGATCAACGCGGTCGTGGCGTTTTACGGCTTCCTGAACCGCTGGAATGACAGCATGGCGACGGAACTGGAAGACGATATGCGCGCGGTCGGTGAGCGGGTGCTGGGTGACAAGGGCTGGACCATCGGCAAGCACGCAGCGGAATAGGCGCGGAGCCTTTCCAAGCATCCTTCGAGACGCTCGCTTTGCTCCCTCCTCAGGATGAGGACATGCAGTACCCACAGTCCTCATCCTGAGGAGGCGCGGGGCGCCGTCTCGAAGGATGCTGAGACGCGCGCCAGCGCTGCAATATTTGCGTCCTATCAATCTGGTCACCCGATCCCGGCGCGGCTATGCTCCCCACGAACAATCACGCATGCAGAGACCCGAAATCGGGAAAGGGAAGACGTTATGGACGGAAATACGCCGGGCGGTGAGTGGGACAAGTCGAAACTGCCGAGCCGACATGTCTCGATTGGCAATAAAAGCGCACCCCATCGCGCGTTCTATTACGCCATGGGGATGACGGACAAAGAGATCAAACAGCCATTCGTGGG
>JAURLR010000133.1 GCA_030831135.1 Alphaproteobacteria bacterium | reverse complement strand
CGCAGTATCCCGCCATTTCATTGTTCTTGTAGAATGTATGGCGACCAATCTGCCCGGCAGGTCCCCAGACAAACATATCCTCGAAGGCAATAAGGGTCAGTTTGCGATCAATTGCTGCCTGAGTAATGGCGCGTTGCTGGGCGCAATGGGGATAGCCCCAGAGATTCCCTCCCTCACGAAGGTCCTCCAGGTCGGCCAATGTGGGTTTTGCCAGAATCACATTTCCAAGCTCTGCCAGAAGCTCTTTCCGCGGCGCAGTGCCACCGGTCTGGGCGGCTATGTCAGCATCTGAAATACCGAAAGGCGCGCCATAGCCCTCTTCAAAGATCAGCTGTTTTCGATACTTCTCAGGCAGTCGCGGCAAGTGATCAGGGTGAATGGGAACACGTCGTTCATCTTCTTTTCTCGAAGTCCCGATGACTCCGAAAGTTAATTTTTCCATTATTATTTCCTTTTATGGGCGATCAAATCCCTTTTTTTTTCGATTGTTTTTTCTTTGATCATTATTTAAATTTCCCCTTTGTAACAGGTATGAAATTTTTACATTGGTTATATTTATTGACCAATCATGAACAAGAGCGGGCGTGACCAACCGTCGCCGCTCGGACCCTCCATATTCCCCATAACCGAAGGCTCGAATGTCGCCGCGACGGCGTCTTGTTCGTCTCTCACCCGGCGGACAATTTGTGGGTCAGGCCGTGCCCGGCGACCAGCTGTAGATGCGCTGGGCGTTGCCGCCCATCAGCGCGGCGCGGTCATCGCCGGACACCCAGTCCTTCTGGCGAAATGCCTCGACGCCCTGCTCATAGCTCAACAGTTCGATCGCACGGGTCCAGTCGGTGCCCCACATGCAGCGCGCGAGGCCGAAGGCATCGAGGATACGGCTGACGGGCTCGCGAATATCGACAAAGGGGAAGGCTTCGCGCGACAGCGTGCCCGCGCCACTGATCTTGACGGTCACGTTGTCATATTCGGCCAGGGCCAGCAGGTTCGGCAGCTCGGCCCAGCCATCTTCGGGGGCAGGCGGATGAAACGGCTGAACGAGGCCCATATGGTCGACCACCAGGGAGACATCGGGGAATCTCCGGGCGAGTTCGCCAACCTGTTCGTGCCGCTGTGTGCAGTAAACATTCACCGGAAGGTCTTGCTGCTTTGCGGCCTGAAGCAGGCGCGCGATGCCCTCGTCTCCGGCATCGTCAGAAATCCCGTGGGCGAGCAGCAATCGAATGCCGACGGTGCCGTCCTTCGCGGCCCAGTCGGCGATTTTTTCACCAACCGCGGGGTCGGCTGTATCGAAAGGCGTGACCAAGCCGAACCGGCCGGGATGATCGGCATGAACCTCGAGCGCGAAACTCGGATCGTAGCGATACATGGTGTAGGCCGAGACGAGGATGGCGCCGTCGACGCCCACCGCATCCATCGCGGCAACCATTTCTGCGCCATTGGCAGAAGGTGGCCCGGTGAGCACAGCGGCCCAGGGCCGTCCCGGATGGTCAGCTTCGTAGGCGTGCACCTGTGCATCGATGATCGGTGTCTGATGTTCTGACATGGCGGTTTCTCCCCTGCCCCGACTATAGCGCCAACAGCACGGGCGTATTCAACTTTGCAGGCGCACCCGCCCGTCCTATGCTTTGGGCCAGAAGGCCTTCGCTCTTGATGACTTCACGATGACGGGACACAAAACAGTGACAAAACACATCGGAACCTGGGCGCTTGTTCGCGTCGAAGCTGTCGACGCAAACGGTGAACTCACCACGCCCCCTTTTGGCCGCGGCAATTTCATCGGGCGGGTGGTGCTGACCGCGGAAGGCCGTTTGTCCGCGGCGATCACGGATGCAAGGCTCGAAATTCCGGACGGCGAGACGCGGGACTATTCTTGCTACACAGGTCTCTACACCTTCGATGGCAAAACGCTCATCACCAAGGTGGACGCATGCTCTGACCCTGCCCGCATGGGAACGGAGCAAATCCGCGATGTGACCTTCGAAGACGACCTGATGGTCTTGCGGCCGCCCCTGCAAGCCTACGGCGACAAGCCGGCCGAGCGCCGCACATTGTGGTGGGAAAAACTTTCCGACGTCTGATTGGGCCGACAGCGTGAAAAGCACGCTCACAGCAACTGGCTCGCATTTATCCTGAAAAACAGAAACGGGCCACCCCGATAAAAAAGGGGTGGCCCGCTTCAATTCATCATGACGTCGTCGGCCGCGCTATGTGGCCTTGATCGGCTCGCCCAAACTCGAGCCGTAGACCCGATCTAGCGGTGCAATGCGCAGAGCTTGTTGCCGAAGGGGTCAAACAGATAGGCGAGGTAAACCTTGCCAGCCGCGCCCTCGCGCCAGCCGGGAGGGTCTTCACAGCTCGTGCCGCCATTGGCAACGCCGGCGTCATGCCAGGCCTTTCCCGATTCCGGGCCATCACAGGCAAAACCAATGGTGCCGCCATTGGCACCTGTCGTTGGATTGCCGTTGATTGGAACCGAGACGGCGAATACGCCGGTGGGGGTGCGATAGAAAAGCCGCCCCTTCGGATCGATCGTGCCTTCAGGCACGCCGAGGGCACCCAGAGCCGCGTCGTAGAATTTCTTTGCAACAGATATATCATCCGCCCCGATCATAACGTGCGAGAACATGATTTCTTCTCCTCATAGAGTCGCGAATAGCCGGTCGCCATGGCCCGAAATGGTCACAGCCCGTTCGCACCGCTATCTAGCATACCGGGACGTTCATGCGGAAGCGCTGTCCAAGCCATTGCACATGATATCGACCGGGTGTGCTGCGCGTTTGCTTCATCGCGTTCCGCGTCCTAACTTTCCAGATATTCCAAGGCCCAGGGACAGACCGGGCCGATGACTCACCCAGGCAATCCCATGCATGAAACCGGCGCTGCAAACTGGCCGCATATCCTCTCCCCGTTCCGTTTGGGTGGTCTCGATCTGGCCAACCGCTGTGTCGTTGCGCCGATGACCCGCATCAGCGCCGACGCCGACGGCGTTCCGACCCAACAGATGGCCGACCACTACAGCGCGTTTGCACGCGGCGGGTTCGGCCTGATCATCACCGAGGGCACCCATCCGGATACGAAGCAAAGCCAGGGCTATCGCGACCAGCCGGGAATCGCGACCCCCGAACAGGTTGCAGGCTGGCGTCAGGTCGTGGATGCGGTTCACGATGCGGGCGGCTACCTGATCCTTCAGATCATGCATGCCGGCGCGCTCGTCCAGGACAACCGGTACACCGACGAAACGATTGCGCCCTCGGCCGTCCAGCCCGCAGGCATGATGGCCGCGCGCTATTACGGCGACGGCCCCTTCCGGATGCCGCGCGCCGTGACGCGCGAGGAGATTGCCGAGATCATCGAATCCTTCGGCACCGCAGCAGCGAATGCGATGGAGGCGGGTTTCGACGGTGTCGAAATCCATGGTGCGAACGGCTATCTGCCCGTCCAGTTTCTCACACCCGAAACCAACACGCGCACCGATGAATATGGCGGCGCACTGGAGAACCGCCTGCGGTTTCACCGCGAGATCATGGCAGCGGTGGTGCGCGGGATCGCGGGCCGCGGGCTGGCCGGGATGCGATTGTCCCAGAGCCGGTCGGCGGATTTCGGTTACAAATGGGCCGGCGGAATCGATGAGGCGCGCGCGATTTTCACCGCAATGG
>JAURLR010000132.1 GCA_030831135.1 Alphaproteobacteria bacterium | reverse complement strand
TGCATATCAGCACCCATCAGGGCCTCGATCGCGAATTCGGCAGCGACCACACCTTGGCTGGACTGGCCCGGACGATGACCAATGTCCCGGTGATTGCCTGCGGCAAGCTGGAGGACCCGGCCACGGCCGAGCGCCTGCTGGCCGAGGGAGAGGCCGACCTTGTGGCGATGGCCCGGGGCGCCATCGGCGATCCGTCATGGCCCCGGAAGCTGGCTCAGGGCGAGACGCCCCTTCCTTTCGATCCGGACATGATCAGCCCCTTTGCCACCCTCGATGCCACGTCGGCGTGGCGGGCTGCACATGGCGTGGCCTTCGAAGCCTGATCACGGCATCTTGTCCGGGGGCCCAGAGCAGCTTGTCTTGCCTCTGCACCTCAGGCCTGTACGAGGGCCAGGCAGCCCATGAGGAAACATAACGCCGCACCGCCCGAAGCAACCGTGCGGAGGTGGTTCCACCGCGCCCACACCGACACATAGGTCGGCCAGTATCGCGCAGCTTCCGGTGCGTCCGGCTGAAACGCGTCCAGACGCTTGTTCATGGGCACATTGCACACCACCGTGACGAGGAAAACGCCCACCAGATGGATCACACCGCCGGCCAGCAACCAGCGTGAGACATCCACCGGCGCGAAAACCAGTGCATAGCCGACCAGCAATGCCGCGAGGATGGTCGTTCCCATCAGCAGGACAAGAAACAACGACCCATAGACCTTGCGATTGATCTGTTGCATGGATTCGATGCTGCCCGTCGTCGTGCCAGCGGCAAGTGCGCGCATCACGAAGTCCGAGAATGTCAGGAAAACACCGCCCACCAATCCCGTTGCGATCACGGCGAGCGCGGTTGATACAAGCAAAGTTTCGGTCATCACTTTCTCTCTTTCTTTTCTTTGGAGTTCCGGCGCGCAGGGATCGACGCGCGAGCCAATCAGCTTGCCGCGAGGACTCCCATGCGTTGGGAACGCCGGAGCCATCCCGCGATCTTCTCCGGGCTGGCCAGCTTGACCGAACCGAACTGGATGATGCGTTTTGCCCGGATACCGCAGAATCCCAGGACTTGGTTGCGGATCACCCGGCGCGCGGGTCGCCGGTAGAGCAGCGTATCGAGAAGCGGCGGTGTGTCGGACGTAATGATCGCATCCGCCGTCCTGCCTTTGAGCAGCTTGTCCCACGCCACCTTTCCCGTGTGATAGCGGAATCCGAAACCGGGCGTGAGCGCCCGGTCAAGAACAGCCTTCGCCCGGGTCGGCATGGCACCCCACCAATAGGGATGCACAATGAGGATGTGGTCGGCCCATGCGATGTTTTCCTGCCAGGCCAGAAGGTCAGGTTCGAGGGGCAGAGCATCCTCACCATAGCCCTCAAACGCGGTGTCGAAGGACATCTCCGCAAGGTCCATACGGCGCAACTCGGCACCGGTTTCCAATGCGCCCGCCTTATAGGCGTCAGCAATGCTCCCGCACAGCGAGTTCGCTCGCGGATGCGCCACCCAAATGAATATCCGTTTTGCCATGATCATCTCCTGTTGCTTGACACAGTGTCAATTGACACGACGTCAAATAGGGGTATCTTTACACCATGTCAAGACCGATCACTGATACGCGCACCCGAATTCTGGACTCCGCCTGGAAAGCGCTCGAGGAGGGTCCCGGGGCCAGCGTGCGTATGGCGGATATCGCCAGACGTGCCGGTATCAGCCGGCAGGCGCTCTATCTGCACTTTCCCGCAAGAACGGAACTGCTCATCGCGACGACGCGCTATATCGACGAGATCAAGCAGATCGACACGCGGCTTGCCGCCAGCCGGAATGCCGAAACGGGACTCGAAAGGCTGGACACCTATATCGAGGCGTGGGGCAACTACATCCCCGAAATACATGGCGTCGCGCGGGCCCTGCTGGCGATGCAGGACAGCGATGCGGCGGCAAAACTGGCCTGGGATGACAGGATGGGTGCGGTCCGTGAAGGATGCGCGGCGGCAATCCGTGCCTTGCAGGATGACGGCGTCCTGTCTGACGATTACACCCTCGACCAGGCAACCGACATTCTTTGGGCGCTGCTATCGGTCCGCCAGTGGGAACTCCTCAGGGAAACCTGTGGCTGGTCGCAGGCGCAGTATATCGCGCTGACCAAAACCATCGCGCAACGAAGCCTGTTGCAAAACCGATCATAAACGCCCGATCACCCACCGGAATTCTGGCTCCGAAGCGCGGCATCCGATAGGGTGCTCCGAAACAATCCACCCTATGAAAAGACTGAAACTCATGACCAACAACACATCCGACACGAACATGGCGCTGTTCTGTGATTTCGAGAACGTCGCGCTCGGCGTGCGGGACGCGAAGTATCCGAAATTCAATATCGCGCTGGTGCTCGAACGTTTGCTGGTCAAGGGCAGCATCGTCGCCAAGAAGGCCTATTGCGACTGGGATCGTTACAAGGATTTCAAGGTGACCATGCACGACGCCGCCTTCGAGATGATCGAGATTCCCCACACCCGGCAGTCTGGCAAGAACTCGGCCGACATCCACATGGTCGTCGATGCGCTCGACCTTTGCTACACCAAGGAACACATCGACACCTTCGTGATCATCAGCGGGGATTCGGACTTCTCGCCGCTGGTCAGCAAGCTGCGCGAAAACGCCAAGACGGTGATCGGCGTGGGGGTCAAGAACAGCACGTCTGATCTGCTGATGAACAATTGCGACGAGTTCATCTTCTATGACGATCTGGTGCGCGAGAGCGACACGACCAAGGCCCGCCGCCCGGCGACCAAGAAGGCAGCAGCCGCGAAAAAGACCCCCGAGAAAGCAGCCCCCGCCGCAAAGGCGGTGGCCAGCAGCAGCGACAAGAATGAAGGCAGCCCGGACGAGGCCATCGAACTCGTCATGGAAACCGCCGAAGCCTTGTCGGCCGAACGCGGGGACCCGATCTGGGGCTCCATGGTCAAGCAGACACTCAAGCGCCGCCGGCCCGGTTTCAATGAAAGCTATTACGGATTCCGCGCCTTTGCCGACCTGCTCGAAGAGGCCGAGGATCGCGGTTTGCTCGAGCTGGAACTCGATGAACGATCCGGCGGTTACCTGATCCGGATCGGCGGGCAAAGCAAGTAAAGCCGCCAGTCTGCACATAATTTCAGCAGGATGAAAAAACTGCATTCCGAACCACCGGAACCAGTTGACAGAGGGGCCAAGCAGCACGAAATCTGCGCATCATAACCCGAACCCCCCTCCGCGATGGCGCGGTGCGGATAGCGGCCCAACGAAAGCATCGTCGCAATGCGAAACTTTCTCAAATCCCTTCTGGTCGTCACACTGGCGGCAGCCTCCGGCCCAGCCTTGGCCGAAGAGGAAAAGACCCTCAACGTCTACAACTGGTCGGATTACATCGCCGAGGACACCCTCGAGCGTTTCACCGCGGAAACGGGTATCAAGGTCAATTACGACGTCTACGATTCCAACGAGGTTCTCGAGGCCAAACTCATGGCCGGTTCGTCGGGCTATGACGTGGTATTTCCCTCGATCTCGCCCTTCGTGGCCCGCCAGGTGAAATCGGGGATCTACATGGAACTCGACCGGGATCAGCTACCCAACTGGCAGCACATCACGCCGTCGGTCCTGAAATCCCTGGCCGCGGGTGGCGATCCCGACAACAAGCATGCTGTGCCCTACATGATTGCGGGCACGGGCATCGGCTACAATGTCGCCAAGGTGGCGGCGGTGGCACCGGGCGCACCGACCGACAGCTGGTCGCTGATTCTCGATCCGGTCTGGGCCGAGAAACTGTCGGCCTGCGGCATCTCCCTGCTCGATGATCCCAACGAGGTTTTCGCGGCCGCCTATGCCTATCTCGGCATCGACCCGGCCAGCGAAAAGACAGAGGACCTCGAACGCGCCGCCGCGCTGATCCAGACGATCCGCCCCTTTGTTCGTTACTTCCATTCCTCCTCCTACATCAACGATCTGGCCAATGGCGATGTCTGTGTCTCGCATGGCTATGGCGGCGACCTGATCCAGTCACGCGACCGTGCTGCCGAAGCCAATCGCGGCGTCGAGATTCAGGTGTTCCTGCCGCGCGAAGGCGCCCAGGCTGTGATCGACGTGATGGCCATTCCCGCCGATGCGAAACATCCGCAGAACGCGCATCGCTTCATCGACTTCATGATGCGGCCTGATGTGGTGGGACCGATCACCAATGCTGTGGGCTATGCCAATGCGATCACCGGGGCGGAGCAATTCGTCGAGCAGTCCCGGCTGGACGATCCCGTGGTTTACCCCACTACGGAGACGCGGGACCGGATGTTCGTCGTCCCGTTGAAATCGCAGGCCTATGAACGCCTGCGCACCCGCACCTGGACGCGGATCAAGACGGGTCAATGACCACAACGGAATCGGGTCACGTCACGGAGGCCGACCGGATCGAACCGATCCTGGACCTTCAGGGCGTGACCCGCCGATTCGGCGATGTCGTCGCCGTCAACGCTGTCGACCTTACCGTACGCCGGGGCGAGTTGTTTTCGCTGCTCGGCGGTTCAGGCTGTGGAAAATCGACCCTTCTCCGCATGATTGCCGGGTTTGAACCGCCTGACAGCGGGCAAATCCGCATTGATGGCCGGGACATGACCACCGTCCCGCCCTATGAGCGCCCGGTGAACATGGTGTTCCAGTCCTATGCGCTGTTTCCGCATATGACGGTCGCCCAGAACGTCGCCTATGGATTGCGCCAGGAAGGCATGGCGCGTTCCGAGCGTGACGACCGGGTCCATGACGTCCTCAAGCTGGTCGATCTGCCCGATCTGGCCCGGCGCAAACCCAACCAGCTCTCGGGTGGCCAGCGTCAGCGGGTCGCACTCGCACGCGGGCTCGCCAAGCAACCCCGCATCCTGCTGCTCGATGAGCCGCTGGGTGCTCTCGACCGCAAGCTGCGCGAACGCACCCAGTTCGAACTCGTGAATCTTCAGGACCGGATCGGCATCACCTTCATTCTGGTGACCCATGATCAGGAAGAGGCGATGACCATGTCCGACCGGATCGGCGTGATGCGCGATGGCCAAATTCATCAGATTGGCGCACCGCGCGAGGTCTATGAGTATCCCAACTCGCGTTTCGTGGCCGACTTCATCGGCACCGCCAACCTGCTGACCGGTGAGGTGATCGCGGCAACCGAAGGCATGGTGCAGGTTCGACTGGCGGCCACCGGCACATCGATTTTCGTGGCGTCCCCGGCGCCGGTCTCCGCAGGTGCCACCGTCACCGTGATGGTGCGCCCGGAAAAGCTGCAAACCGTGAGCGGGCCCGCAGCTGTTTCGGGCGATGCCAATTTGCTTTCGGGCGTGGTGCAGGACATTGCCTATCTGGGGGACATGTCGGTCTATCATGTGGAAATCGCCGACGGACTGCGCATTCAGGTGGCCATGGCCAACCGCCTCCATACCGGCGAAGAACCGATCACCTGGGATGACACCATCCACCTGACATGGCACCCCGGCGACGGGGTGGTGCTGACATCGTGAGGCCGTTCCGAATCCTGGCGGGACCGTCCGGGCGGCGACTCGTCACGGCCATACCCTTCATCTGGCTGGCGGTGTTCTTCCTCGCCCCCTTTGCCATCGTGTTCGGGATTTCACTGAGCCAGACCCGGTTCGGGATCCCGCCTTACGAACCCCTGATCCGCGGCAGCGAAATCCTGGCACGGCTCGACAATTACAGTTTCCTGCTCAGCGACGCGCTGTACATCAACGCACTTCTCAATTCGCTCCAGATCGCCGCCACATCGGCCATCATCTGCCTGCTGATCGGTTACCCCATCGCGCTGGGGATCGCGCGCGCGCCACAGCAATGGCGTGCACCACTGCTGCTCGCCGTGATCCTGCCCTTCTGGACCTCATTTCTGATCCGGGTCTATGCTTGGATCGGGCTGCTGAAGAATGACGGGCTGATCAACAACCTGCTTGAGATCGTCGGTTTGATCGACGCACCGCTGCAACTGCTCCAGACCTCGTTTGCCGTGCATCTGGGCATTGTCTATTCCTACCTGCCCTTCATGGTGCTGCCGCTTTACGCCGCCCTCGAGCGCCAGGACACGAGCCTGCTCGAGGCCGCATCCGATCTGGGCGCACGGCCCTGGCGCGCCTTCGTGACGATCACCCTGCCACTGTCCATGCCCGGTGTGATCGCCGGGTTCCTGCTGGTGTTCATTCCCGCCGTGGGGGAGTTCGTCATCCCCGAACTGCTCGGCGATTCCGCAACCGCGATGATCGGCAAGGTGCTGTGGACGGAATTCTTCAACAACCGGGACTGGCCGCTGGCCTCCGCGCTGGCGGTTTCGATCCTGGTCCTGATCGTCGCGCCGCTCGCCTGGCTTGAGCATATGCGCCACCGGCGCGCGAACGCACTGTCATGAAGCGCCTCTCGCCATGGCTGATAGCCGCCCTCGCACTGGGCTACCTGTTCCTCTACGGGCCGATCCTCTCGCTGATCGTCTATTCCTTCAACGAATCCCGGCTCGTCACGGTCTGGGGCGGGTTCTCGACAAAATGGTACGGCGAACTGGCCGGCAACGAGAAACTGCTCGGCGCGGCATGGCTCAGCCTGAAGATCGCCGCCGCATCCGCCACGGGCGCGATGATCCTCGGTACGCTCTGCGCCATCGTGCTGGTGCGCTTCGGACGGTTTCGCGGGCGGCTCCTTCTCGTCGATGACAACAGCCCCGCTGGTCATGCCCGAGGTCATCACCGGCCTGTCCCTGCTGTTGCTGTTTGTCTTCCTGCAACAGGTCACAGGATGGCCGGACGGACGCAGCGCGCTCACCATTGTGATCGCCCATGTCACCTT
>JAURLR010000131.1 GCA_030831135.1 Alphaproteobacteria bacterium | reverse complement strand
CGCCTGAACATGCGCGAACAGCTTGTGCGCGAGGTGGAGATCATTCCGGTCGAGGTCGTGGCCCGCAACATCGCAGCAGGCTCGATATGCAAGCGTTTCAACATCGAGGAAGGCACACCGCTGCCGCGCTCGATCATCGAATATTATTTCAAGAATGATGAACTCGGCGATCCGCTGATCTCTGAAGAACACATCACAGCCTTCGGCTGGGCCTCCCCGCCCGAGATCGATGAAATCCTGACGATGAGCCTGCGGATCAACGACTTCCTGTCCGGGCTGTTCCTCGGGATCGGCCTCAAGCTGGTCGATTTCAAGCTCGAGTTCGGGCGTCTTTATGACGAAAACGATCAGGTCCGGATCGTGCTCGCCGACGAGATTTCACCTGATGGCTGCCGCCTGTGGGACGTGAAGACCAACGAGAAGATGGACAAGGACCGCTTCCGGCGCGATCTCGGCGGGGTCGAGGAAGCCTATCAGGAAGTGGCCCGTCGTCTCGGCATCCTTCCCGAGTCAGATCAACAGGACATAAAAGGTCCTGAGACACTTCAGTAGCTCCAGATTTTCGGGCAGGTCCGTTGAAAGCACGCATCCACATCACTCTCAAGAACGGCGTCCTCGACCCGCAGGGCAAGGCCATCCATCATTCGCTGGAGGGCCTCGGTTTCGGCGGCGTGAACGATGTCCGGCAAGGCAAATTCATCGAGATCGAACTTGCCGATGGCGATATCGAAGCCGCCCGCGCGAAGGTCGCCGAGATGTGCGAGCAGCTTCTGGCCAACACCGTGATCGAGGACTACTCGGTCGAAATCGACGGCTGACGCGCTGCTGATCGCAGGAATAGACTGGATTTCGCACCAATGACCGCAGCCGTAATTGTTTTCCCCGGATCAAATTGTGACCGCGATGTCGCGGTGTCGCTCGAAGCCGCGATAGGCCACGCCCCGATCATGGCGTGGCACGGCGACAGCACTCTGCCCGATGTCGATCTGATCGTCGTTCCCGGCGGTTTTTCCTATGGCGATTACCTGCGCTCGGGTGCCATGGCCGCCAACAGCCCGATCATGCGGGAAGTCATCGCGCGGGCCAATCGCGGCACCCCGGTGCTGGGAATCTGCAACGGTTTTCAGGTCCTGACCGAATGTGGCCTGCTGCCCGGTGTACTGATGCGCAATGCCAGCCTGAAATTCATTTGCCGGGATGTGCATCTGCGCGTCGAACGCGCCGACACCGTCTTCACCAGCCAGTACGCAAAGGGACAGGTGATCCGCATTCCCGTGGCCCATCACGACGGCAATTACTTCACCGATCCCGACACCCACAAGGCGCTGGAAGATAATGGCCAGATCGCGTTCCGGTACTGCACCGTCGACGGGGCGATCACCGAGGAGGCCAATCCCAACGGGTCGCTGGCCAATATTGCGGGTATCGTGAACCCGGCCGGAAACGTGCTCGGCATGATGCCCCATCCCGAACGGCTCGCCGACCCGTTGCTGGGCGGGCTCGACGGTGCACCGATGTTCTCCGCCCTTGCTGAAGCGATTGCCGCATGAGCGATACAGCCCCCCGCCCCGATGATCTGATGGGCCTCAGCAATGAGGAATACGACACCATCCTCGAGATCATGGGCCGCGATCCGAACTTCACCGAGCTGAGCATTTTCTCGGTGATGTGGTCGGAACATTGCTCCTACAAATCGTCCAAATTCTGGCTGAAGACCCTCCCCACCGAAGGCCCGCAGGTGATTCAGGGGCCCGGCGAGAACGCCGGCGTGATCGATATCGGGGACGGGCTGGCCGCGATCTTCAAGATCGAGAGTCACAACCACCCCAGCTTCATCGAGCCCTATCAGGGCGCGGCGACCGGCGTGGGCGGCATTTTGCGCGACGTGTTCACCATGGGCGCGCGCCCGATTGCAAACCTCAACGCGCTGCGCTTTGGCAGCCCGGACCATCCCAAGACCCGCCACCTGATCAATGGTGTCGTTGCCGGAATTGGCGGCTATGGCAATTGCATCGGCGTGCCGACCGTGGGCGGCGAGGTCAATTTCGACCCGGGCTATAACGGCAATATCCTAGTCAACGCGATGACCGTCGGGATCGCGAACACGGACAAGATCTTCTATTCCGCGGCGGCCGGGATCGGCCTGCCGGTGGTCTATGTCGGCTCCAAGACCGGTCGAGACGGCATCCACGGCGCGACCATGGCGTCCGCCGAGTTCGATGACGATTCCGCCGACAAGCGCCCCACCGTGCAGGTGGGTGACCCCTTCACCGAGAAACTGCTGCTCGAAGCCTGTCTGGAACTCATGGCCACAGATGCCATCGTTGCCATTCAGGACATGGGCGCGGCCGGGCTGACCTCCTCTTCGGTCGAGATGGCCAGCAAGGGCAATGTCGGCATCACGCTCAATCTCGACGATGTCCCCCAGCGGGAAACCGGGATGCAGCCCTTCGAGCTGATGCTCTCGGAAAGCCAGGAGCGGATGCTCATGGTGCTCAAGCCAGGCCGCGAAGATGAGGCCCGCGCGATCTTCGAGAAATGGGAACTCGACCTTTCCGTGATCGGCGTGACGAATGACAGTGAGCGGCTTGTGCTGACATCCGGTGGTACGGTCGTGGCCGATATTCCGGTGCCGCCGCTGGTTGCCGCCGCCCCGGAATATGAACGCCCCTGGACGGCGACACCGCCGCGCGAGGTTCTGGGCCCGGATGCCGTCCCCGCACCGTTCGATCTGGGTGTGGCGCTGCTCTCGCTCGTCGAAAGCCCGGATTTGTGCTCACGACGCTGGATATGGGAACAATACGATCACATGGTCATGGGCGACACGGTGGGCCGCCCGGGGGGCGATGCCGCGCTGGTGCGTGTTCATGGAACCAACAAGGCACTCGCCATCAGCACCGACTGCACGCCCCGCTATGTGGAGGCCAATCCGGTCGAAGGCGGCAAGCAGGCTGTGGCCGAAGCCTGGCGCAATGTCACATCGGTGGGGGCCACGCCTCTCGCCGTCACCAACAACCTGAACT
>JAURLR010000011.1 GCA_030831135.1 Alphaproteobacteria bacterium | reverse complement strand
GTCGAACAGCAGGCGCACAGAACGCATTCCCAGAGGCCATCAACCTTGGCGCGGTCTTCGGGAGACTGCAGGCGCTCGCGTTCGGGTGCGGGCGTATCGGTCTTCAGCCAGGGCTCGATCTCGCGATACTGGGCAAAGAAGTGGGTCTGGTCGGGCACCAGATCCTTGATCACCGACTGATGGGGCAGCGGATAGACGCGCAGGTCACCCTTGGCGTCTGCGATGTACTTGGTGCAGGCCAGTGTGTTGGTGCCGTCGATGTTCATCGCGCAGGACCCGCACACACCTTCACGGCATGAACGCCGGAAGGTCAGGGTCGAATCGACCTCGTTCTTGATCTTGATGAGCGCGTCGAGAACCATCGGCCCGCAATCATCGAGATCAATGTGATAGGTGTCGATGCGCGGGTTCTGTCCGTCATCTGGCGACCAGCGATAGACCTTCAGCGCCTTGGTGTTCTTGGCGCCTTCGGGTTTCGGCCATTCCTTGCCTTCGATGGGCTTGGAATTCTTGGGTAGTGCAAACTCAGCCATATCTCAAATTCTCCTTCGTCGCCGAACCGGGACTAGTAGGTCCGCGCCTTCGGCGGGAAGCTCTCGACTTCATCGGTGAGTGTTTGGAGGTGAACCGGACGGTACTCGGTCCGGACTTCGCCCTTCTCGTTGACCCAGGCGAGTGAATGCTTGAGCCATTTTTCATCATCGCGATCCGCGAAATCCTCGCGGGCATGTGCGCCACGACTTTCTTCACGGCGGTTCGCGCAGTTGATCGTCGCAACCGCCTGAACCATCAGATTGTCGAGCTCGAGAGTCTCGATCAGGTCCGAGTTCCAGATCAGCGAGGTGTCGTTGACGTTCAAGTCATCGCGCTGTGCCCAGAGGTCGTTCAGCTGATCGACACCTTCCTGCAGGACTTCGCCCGTCCGGAAGACGGCGCAGTTGTTCTGCATCACCCGCTGCATGTCGAGGCGCAGCTTGGCCGTTGGCGTGCCGCCCTTGGCGTGGCGGAAGCGGTCGAGACGCGCGAGTGCTTCCTCGCCCGCATTTTCGGGAAGCGGGTCATGCGTGGCGCCCGGTGTGACAACCGTAGCGGCATATTCGGCCGCGGCGCGCCCGAAGACGACCAGATCAAGCAGCGAGTTCGATCCCAGACGGTTTGCACCGTGGACGGATACGCTGGCGGCTTCACCGATCGCCATCAGGCCTTCGACTGTCGCCTCGGGGTCCTCGGCGGTCCAGCTGCGGGCCTGACCCTTATAGGTCGTCGGGATGCCACCCATATTGTAGTGGCAGGTCGGCAGAACCGGGATCGGCTCCTTGGTCACGTCGACACCGGCAAAGATCCGCGCGGTTTCCGAAATGCCCGGAAGGCGTTCGGCGATCACGGCGGGATCAAGATGTTCGAGATGCAGGTGGATGTGGTCCTTCTCGGCACCCACGCCGCGACCTTCACGCATTTCGATGGTCATCGAACGGCTCACGACATCACGCGACGCAAGATCCTTTGCGGAAGGCGCGTAACGCTCCATGAAGCGTTCGCCTTCGGAATTGGTCAGGTAACCGCCTTCACCGCGTGATCCTTCGGTGATCAGGGCGCCTGCGCCATAGATGCCTGTCGGATGGAACTGGACGAATTCCAGATCCTCCAGCGGCAGGCCAGCGCGCGCGACCATGGCGCTGCCGTCGCCGGTGCAGGTATGTGCTGAGGTTGCGGAGAAATAGGCACGGCCATAACCGCCGGTCGCCATGCAGATCTGATGGCCCCGGAAACGATGGATCGTGCCATCGGCCATGTTCAGGGCCATGACGCCACGGCAACGGCCGTTTTCCATGATCAGGTCGAGCGCGAAGTACTCGATGAAGAACTCGGCATCGTTCTTGAGGGACTGCTGATAAAGCGTGTGCAGGATCGCGTGACCGGTCCGGTCCGCCGCCGCGCAGGTCCGCTGCGCGGTGCCTTCGCCGTAATTGGTGGTCATGCCACCAAACGGACGCTGGTAGATCTTGCCTTCCTCGGTGCGCGAGAAGGGCACACCCTGATGCTCGAGCTCGATGATCGCGGGGATCGCCTCGCGCACCATGTATTCGATGGCATCCTGATCGCCCAGCCAGTCCGACCCCTTGATGGTGTCGTACATGTGCCAGCGCCAGTCATCCTTGCCCATGTTGCCCAATGCGGCAGAAATCCCGCCCTGTGCGGCAACCGTGTGGGACCGGGTCGGGAACACCTTGGTGATGCACGCCGTCTTGAGGCCCTTCATGGCCATGCCGAAGGTGGCGCGCAGACCTGCGCCGCCGGCTCCGACAACAACCACATCATAGTCGTGGTCAATTACTTCATATCCGCCGATGGTTGCCAAGGTCAGCCTCCGAGTGCGATTGCGATCACGGCGTAAACCGAGGCCACGCCGAGGAAAACAGCTGCACCCTTGACCGACAGGATCAGGGCCACTTCCAGCCATTTCGTGTGAATGTAGTCTTCGATCACCACCTGAAGGCCAAGCTGGCCATGATAGAAGGTGGCGATGATCAGAAGTGTCAGCAGGACCGCATTGATCGGGCTGCTGATAAAGGACAATGCGGCCTCATGGTCGGCGCCGGTCACGGCAATCATCGAAACGACAAACCAGATGACCAGCGGGATCAGTGCCAGCGCGGTTACGCGCTGGGCCCACCAGTGATCGGTACCGGTCTTGGCCGAACCCATGCCGCGAGCGCGGCCGAGCGGGGTACGAATGCTCATGATCAGAACCCCCCCTGTGCGGCATAGCCCGCGATCCAGCAGATCACGGTCAGGACGCTCGATGCCACGACAACAAGCCAGCCTGAGGCATAGGCCGAGCCGATCTCGAAACCCTTGCCGACATCCCAGACCAGATGCCGGATCCCGTTGCACAGGTGATAGAACAGCGCAAAGGACCAGCCGAAGAGAAGGATGCGTCCGAAGATCGAGCCAATGAAGCTCTGCACATTGTCGAATGCGGTCGGCCCGGTTGCAGCCGCGATCAGCCACCAGACGAGCAGCAAGGTGCCAAGTGCCAGAGCGATACCGGTTGCCCGGTGCAGAATGGACAGCACCGACGTCAGCTGTGGGCGATAGACCTGCAAATGCGGGGAAAGCGGTCTGTTATTGGTCGCCATGAGACCCCCTGTTTGTGATGCGTGGACCAGAGGCATGCCAAAGGTCAAAAAAGTTTGAAAGCCATCCGACTGCTTGCATCAGGATCTTACGAAACCTGACCACATTCGGATGACCGGGACGGATTTGTTTAGACCTGCCTGTACCGGTTCGTCAATGTCGTGTCAGGCGCAAGACCTTGGATTTCGGGGAATTGCAGGGGTTTGAGGCCTCTCGC
>JAURLR010000130.1 GCA_030831135.1 Alphaproteobacteria bacterium | reverse complement strand
CCTGCTTCTGGCACCCCATATTCATGGCTCGATTTATTGTTGGAAGATTGTTCGGCTGGCCCGAATTCGCAGAGGATGGCGACGATATCTGGCTCGTCCATATCGACGACCCGGCGTTTTTTCTGCGGGTCGTTCATCGCCCCGAAGACGTGCTGCCCACGGGCGATTTGACCGATATGTACTTCCCGCTGGAAGGCGATGGCCGCTTCGCACTCGGCAATCTGATTTTCATGGAACCCCGGACCACGGATCCCAGTGAACTCGCCCAGACCGTCGCGGATGCGATAGATGTCATTCACAATGACACCGTCGCCGAACGGCTTGCACTGGGCCGTCATCCCTTTCGTCCGTCATCGGCAGAGCTGTACCGCGAAGACGTCCCGCTGGGCTTTCTCGTAGGCGTCTATCTCGACACCGAGGACGGTCTTGTTGACGAGGCGCCCTGGGCGATTCATCTGGGGCCGCCGCCTTTCGCAATGCGCGCCTGCGACCTGAATGATGATGATCTGGAGCCCGATGATATCTGGGCAACGATTGGTGACGGATACGCGCTCGCGCATCTGCACTGGCTGTCGAGCATGGCCAGCGAGCGCGAAGATATCCGCGTGCTGGCCGAAACGGCTGCGGGCATCGTTCGAGATGCCATCGAAGACGTGATGCCGGAACTTCTTCCGAGCTAAGCTGACACGACGTACTGAGCCCTATTGCGAAACCCGTGCCCGCAATTCCTTCAGGGCATCGTCCATCAAACCACCCAGCGTCGCCACAAGTTCACTGACGCGGCGGGAGTTGTTTTCCCGACATGCCTTCTCAATGGCGCGTGCATGTTCGCTCAGGCGCGTGGCACCGTAGCTGCCGAAATTGCTGCCCATGTCATGCACTTCCTTGCGCACCATATCCAGATCGCCCGAAGCACTCGCCGCCCCGATCAACGCGACCGTGGCCGGCATTTCAGCGAGAGTCATGCTGAGCATCTGGCCCAGAGATTCACGACCGATGGTCGCCTCCAGCTCGTCGAGCATGGCTGTATCGAGGGCCTTTGACGTGTCATCCGCCGGGGCTGGATTCTCTGCTTCGTCACTGACGATTGCGACATTGCTCGCCTTGGCCAATGCGGCGAGAAGCTTCTTCTGATCAATGGGTTTGGGCAGATAATCGTTCATGCCCGCAGAAATACAAGTGTCACGATCCCCCATCAAAGCGTTGGCGGTCATCACGATGATATAGATATTCGCATGCTCGGGGTCAGCCAGACGGCGGATCGTGCGCGTCGCCTCCAGACCGTCCATTTCGGGCATCTGGATATCCATGAGCACCACATCATAGATGTTCTCACGCACAGCCGTCACGGCTTCGACACCGTCGACCGCGACTTCGACCTTGTGCCCCGCCTTTTTCAAAATGGCTGTGGCGAGCATCTGATTGACCGCATTATCCTCGACGAGAAGAACATGCATTGCCGCTGTTTTTCCCGATGAAGCCTGGGGCTTTGCTGGCCGAGCCTCGAGTTTTGCGACCGGATTCGTTTCACGCTTCCCAGCGACGGGCTTCGGCGCGCCGGTTTCACAGCAGACCTCCGCAATCAACTCCATCATGGCCGGCGGCTGTACCGGCTTGGTCAGGCGGCCCTCAAATTGTGTCTCGTGCGCATCCGCGTCGCCCACACTGGTGACAATAATGATCTTGGTCCGTCGAAATGCAGGATTCGCGCGAATCCGCGCACCAACATCGCGCCCGCGCTGGCCCGACATGGCCTCGTCCAGCAGAACAAGGTCAAACGGCTTCCCGTCACGCACGGCCGTTTCGAGCCGCGCAAGAGCCTGGTCAGAACTCTCAGCATGCCCGACCGACATCCCCCAGGAAGAGAGTTGTTTTTCGAAGACCTCTCGATTGTTTGCTGCTTCGTCAACAATCAGGACGTGCAAACGGTCCAGCTTGGCCACGGAACTTCCTTCCTTATTCGCGTCTCTCTCGACGATACCAAATGGAATTTCGACCCAGAATTTACTGCCAACCCCGGGCTCGCTCTCGACGCCAATCTTGCCCTGCATCAGATCTGTGAGTTCCTTGCAGATCGCCAGACCAAGGCCCGTGCCGCCAAATTTTCGCGTGGTGGAGGAATCGGCCTGGGAAAACCGCGCAAACAGTTTTGACATGGTTTCCGCTGCAATCCCGACACCGGTATCCGTGATCTCAAAGCGGACGACCTGTCCCTTTTCGTGGTGTTGCGCGACGGTTACCGAAGTCGAAACGGTACCGGTTTCCGTGAACTTGATCGCATTGCCGATGAGATTGATCAGGATTTGCCGCAGGCGCCCACTATCGCCGCGCAGGACACGGCTGACATCTGGGGCGATTTCGCTGTTTATCTCGATATTCTTACCATGAGCACGCGGCATCAGAATTTGCACAACACTGTCGAGTGTTCCTGCGAGCTCGAAGTCGACCTCCTCAAGCTCAAGCTTACCAGCCTCCATTTTCGAGAAATCGAGAATATCCTCGATCAGCGAGAGTAAAGCTTCGGCAGAATCACGTACTGTGTGTGCATAACGCGATTGTTCTGTATCCAGTTCCGTGTCGAGAAGCAGGTGGGTCATGCCGATCACGCCGTTCATGGGCGTACGGATTTCATGGCTCATTGTGGCCAGAAATTCTGCCTTGGCCGTCGCGGCATCTTCAGCACGTACACGTTCACGCGAATAACGCTCGGCAAGCTTTGTCAGGTTTTCGGTCTGCACCTTGAGCTCACGCTCGGACCGCTCAAGATGGGCAACGGCCTCTTCAAGTTGCTCTTCCTTCTGCTTGAGCTCGGTAATATCCGTGCCAACGGCAACCGTACCGCCATCCGCTGTTCGACGCTCGGTTACCATGAGATAGCGACCGCTGATCTTTCGGATGACAATTTCTCCGCTGGGATTGCGATGCTGTTCAAGCCGTTCGGCCAGCCATTCGTCTTCGCGGCCTCGGGCACCCTCGTGTATTCCCGCCGCCGTCATGGCGCGGTTCATATCTTCAAAAGACGTTCCGGGCTCGAAGTAACGCTTATCAATATCGATCCCGGCCCGGAACGCACTGTTGGTTGTGACGATCTGATCGTTCGCATCGAAGAGAATGAATCCGTCCTGAATGGTTTCAATGGCATCGCGAAGCCGCGTTTCGGCTTTCTTGAGCTCGGTGATTTCCGAAACAATCGTGACCACACCACCTTCGCGGGTCGACCGCTTGGTGACGCGCACCATCGTGCCATTGTTGTGTTCCTGTTCGAAGGATCCTGACGGGTTGTGGTGATGCGCGAGACGCTCTTCCAGCTATTTGGCACGGCGGCTGGGGTCCTCTCCCGGTTCGGCAAGCCGGCTGTCATAGACCAAGCCAATCTGTTCTTCGAAAGTCATTCCGATCCGCGTAAAAGCTTCATATTCCGGATAGAATTTTCGATAAGCCTGATTCACCATCAGCAATTTGTCGTTCGAATCCCAAAGCTGAAAACCATCATTCAGGCTTTCGATCGCGTCGACCAGAAGCGTTTCCGCTTTCCGAATGCCCGTGATGTCGGACCGAATTGCAACGGTTCCGCCTTCTTCGGTGCGCCGGCGCGACACACGGGTGATCCTGCCATCGGCCATGTGGCGCTCGAAATCAATCTCCTGCTTCCGGAAGACCGTCTGCTCTTCGATCCAAGCCTCCAGTCGACCCTCAGCTTCAGGAATCGCGCCGGATTCCCCCAGCAGACGCATGACGGATTCGAACGACATACCAAGTTCAATCTTGTCAGCCAGTTCGCCGAAATCACGGGCCCAACTGGAATTGAAAGCCGCGAGCCTGTCGTTCGCATCGTAGAATACGAACCCATCGGTCATGGCTTCGACCGCGTCCCGCAGCCGGCGCTCAGCTTGTTTGACGTTTGTTGTTTCGGCAAAAACGACAAGCGAGCCGCCTTCTTGCGTAACGCGTTCGGCAATCACGAAAGAACGGCCATCATGGAAGACATGCTCACGCACCGAGTTTTCCGTCCCGTGCCGGGCAAGACGTTCCGGCAACCAGACTTCGGGATCGACCGCAGAAGAACCTGCGATCCCGACATCAATTCCAATTCGCAGAACCTCTTCGAGCGTCATACCCTCTGCAACTTCACGTCCTTCGTCGGCGTAGTACCCCTTGAATGGTGAATTCGCGAGAACGAGGACACCTTCGGGATCAAAAAGCGCGAAACCGTCACTCATGCTGTCGATGGCATCGACGAGACGCGTTTCCGCCCGCTTGAGCGCCGTAAGGTCGGTGTGGATTGCCACGATCCCACCATTCGAGGTGGGGTATTTCGAAATCCGGAAATACTCGCCGGCTTCGGTCATGTATTCCCGCTCGGTCCTTGATGAGCGATGCGCCACAATTTCTGCTTCGACCCATGCTTCCTTGTCGCCGTTTGTTCCGGCAAACGGACTCGCGTCATACCGAAGCCCCATCAGGTCCCTGTAAGAGAGACCATCGGCGATATGTGCCCCGTATTCGCCATAATTGGCGCGATAGGCCGAGTTTGAGATCACGATACGATCATTCGCGTCGAACAGAATAAAGCCATCCTTCAGGCTCTCGACGGCGTCCCGCAAATTGGCTTCGGCTGCCTTCTGCTCCGTGATGTCGGTCCGAATGCCCACAGTCCAACTATCACCCATGGGACGATCGGTAATCCGGATGATCCGATCATCCTTCGTTACTATCTCGTAGGGGCTGCCCGCACTTGCACGATGATGATGCAGCATTTCCTGCACCCAAACATCGGGATCGGGGCCAAGCACGTCATCAGGGTAGAAGCCTGCCTCGATCCCGAGACGCAGAACACCTTCGAAGGTCATCCCTTGTCCCCGTTCGAGCGGTGGCATGAACGAGAAATACTCTCGATACTTCTCGTTGTATCGAACAATCCGATCCTCGGAATCATAGACAATGAAACCATCGGACATGGATTCAATTGCTGTTTGCAGAAGCGCTTCGGCCTCATCGCTGTCGGCTTCCGCTTTCTGAACAGCTCGGCGTGTATCCTCGAGCTCGTTCTGACGGCGCCATTCATCATCGATGTCACGGATCGCGCAGAACAACTGGCCTTCATGGTCTGTGGTCACATTGCAATCGGTCCAGAGTTCACTCCCGTCTTCCTTGAGAAGCCGGACCTTGAATCGCGTGATGTTCTGGCCACCCATGAGTTGTTCAAAGGCGCGCTGGACAGACGGGCGGTCCGCCTCGTGAACGAGATGGCACACCGGCTCCCCGGTCATTGAACTTGCCGACCGGCCCAGCACCTGAGCCCACCGGTCATTCAGGGTGTGCAAGCGCGCGTCGCTGCCCGCGATACCCAGCAGGTCGTCCGAAAACTCGAAGAAACGCTGAAACCGCTCACGTGATCGCGTGACATCCCGCAAGGCCTCTTCCTTGCGGCGCAGATCCGTGATGTCATGAAACCGGCTGACAAATCCGCCTTCGATCGGGCGCCCATGGATTTCCAGTACCCCGCCATCCGGACGATATCGAATGACCGTGTAAGCTTCCCGCTTTTCGGTGAACTCAAGAATTTCGGCAACCCGCTTGTCCACATCGATCTGGCCATAATCGCCACGTTCGGCGGCAAAATGTACAAAATCTCCCCAGAGCGCCCCAGGCTCAACAAACTCGGCCGGAATGTCGAGCATCTCTGCGGCGAGCTTGTTCGCCGTCACAACGCGATGGTCAAGATTATAGACAATCAGACCGCCGCCAAGCGTGTCGATGACACCTTGCAATGTACTGCCGGTGGTCAAATCGCTACCGGTCACGTTTCCATCCATGTCAAAATACCCGGTATGCCGATGTTACCCGCAATGCGGGACACAACAATCAATTATCCAAGCGTGTAGACTAGTTTACGGGTCTGAAAAGAAGGTTAACACGTCCTTCTCCCGCTGACTTCCGTCATCGGCAGACCTCCACGAAAATCGCTGGGTTTGTCGCAGCCACCACGTCAGGATCAGAGTTGGCGTGCAATCGTCCATTCATCAAAGCGCGAAAGCCAGGGCGCCACGCTGTTTCCGCACGCATAGGATGCACCGAGATGGTCGCAATCCTCCAGCACCAGTTGCTCCACTTCGCCACCGGCGGCCACAAGAGCCTCGGCCATACGCTCACCCTGGGCCATCAGATGCGGGAAATCACGATCTCCCCAAGCCATCAGGAATGGCGGTGTACGCTTGATCGTGAAGAGCGAACTCGCATCGAGGTCATTGGCTAGGTTTTCCCCAAGAAAACGCGGGCGCACGGGCATCCCGTTCCCGTCGGTGAAATCGTAAACGCCCGAAACAGGGACTGCACCCTTTATGACGTCGTCCGGCACCCCTGCTTGAGACTGCCAGTCATCGCGGACGGCTAGCCAGCTCGCATAATGACCACCGGCGGAATGACCACCCACGATCAGCCGCGCCGGATCACCGCCATGGGTCGCGATATTGGCGTGGATCCAGGCAATACCTGCCGCCGCATCCTGAACGCCAGCGGGCCAGACAACGCCGGGGGCAAGCCGATAACCAAGGCTGACAAAAGTGACACCCAGATCATTGAGCTGGGGCGCCATGAACGCCATCCATTCCTTGTAGCCGTTGGTCCAGCCACCGCCATGCATGAAGGCGACGACACGCCCGTCGGGACTGGATGCCGGAAAAACAGCAACCTCCTGATACGGGTCTGACCCATATGCAAAACACTGGCCTTCGACCCCTCGGGCGAGTTCCTGCACGCGCAGATGGTATTTACCGCCAATCTCCGTAAAGGGCTCCTGGGGCGGATAGGATGCAATGTCGCGTAGCGCCATCAGCGAGCCTCACGTTCGACATACATGTTTTCATCCACGATCTTGCCGCGTTCGATCACGACTTCATTGTCGAGCATCACGGTGCAGTCCCGCATAGGCACATCGTAGTGTCCATTCGTGCTTCGGGTGCCGCCGCCCTGGGTGTTCGGCCCGGTCGAGAACAGGAAATTCCCCGGAAAAGCCCGGGTTGCCGCGTGGGAGCGTTCCGGATTGTCACCATGGAGCGCGATATTGTACCAGCGGGCCTGCGGGTT
>JAURLR010000129.1 GCA_030831135.1 Alphaproteobacteria bacterium | reverse complement strand
CTGGGCTTTCCCGACCCCGCGGGTGCGGTCGTCTTGCTGCAGGTGGATCAGCCGGTGCCGAATGGCGGCCGATTGTTCTGAGGTAAATGGCCTGAACCTGCTCTAGATCGGAATCCGGAGCGCAACCCGCAAGCCGCCAAGCGGTGAGTCCTCGAGACGGATCTCGCCGCCATGCCCGCTGACAATATCCTGGGCAATCGACAGGCCAAGGCCGGTGCCCCCGGTTTCCGTATTGCGTGACTGGTCGAGACGGAAGAACGGGCGGAACACGTCTTCGCGCATGTTTTCGGGAATACCGGGGCCATCATCGTCGACAAACATCTCGAGCACCCGACCGTTGCGCTGTGCCGTCAGCGCAACATGGTCGCCGTGACGTTTGGCGTTTTCGAGAAGATTTGTCAGGCAGCGGCGCATCGCATTGCGTGCCAGGGGCAGTTCGACTTCGTCGTGAATTGTCAGTTCGACAGCAGCCCCGTTGCGTCCGGCGTCCCGCGTCACTTCCTCGAGCAGGTCTGATGCGTTGACGAGTTGCCGTTCCTCGGTTCCTTCGCCGCGCGCGAAGTTCAGGTAGCCCTCGATCATGCTTTCCATGGCCGCAACGTCCGAACTGAGTTCCTGGATTTCCGGGTTCTTCTCGAGCATTGCGATCTGCAGTTTCATCCGCGTCAGCGGCGTCCGCAGATCGTGGCTGACGCCAGCCAACATCTCCGTCCGCTGCTGAATCTGTCGCTCCAGCCGGCTGCGCATGGCCATGAAGGCGCTGGCGGCTTGTCGTACTTCGGTTGCGCCGGATGGCTTGAAGTTCGGCGTATCGCGGCCTTTGCCGAAGTTTTCGGCCGCCGTGGCCAGCCGCCGGATCGGGCTGACCTGATTGCGCATGAAGAGCGTTGCGACAGCGAACAGAACGAGCGATGTGCCGACCATCCAGAAAATGAAGATTTTCGTGGTGGAGCTGATCAGCCGTTCTTCATTGGCCGACACCTGCAGCACACCGTTCGAAAGCTGAATATCCATGAGGACCCGGTCACGGGTGCTGGTGCTGTCGATGACAACAGGTCGCTGGACGATTTCTGCGATCGCGCGTGCCAGGGTGATCTCGAGGTTACCCGACGGTTTGAACTCTTCATTGGGCAGGATGGCTTCGGGGCGGAACATAATGATCAGGTCGAGTTTGCGGCGCGCCAAATCATAAATCGCCGCCTGGTTGCTGTTCAGCCCGTCCTTGTTTGTCAGTTCCAGGATCATCGCTATGTCGCCGGCAAGAGCGGTCGCGCGGTGGCGGCTGACATTGGACCAGTGTCGGTCATAGAAGATGATTCCGCTGACAATCTGCAGCAGCACCAGCGGCATCACGATAATGAGCAGAGATCGCGCAAGCAGTCCGCGTGGCAGGAAGCGCTTGAGCGACAGCCGCAGAATACGCGGTGCCTGCATAACGTCATTCAGGCGCAACATCTAGATTTCCGCATTGTGGGCCTAGGTCATGCTCTAATCCGGCCATAGGACATAACCTTGGCCACGGATGGTTTGCAGATACCGCGGTGTTCGCGGATTGGGTTCTATCTTACGCCGAAGCCGGTTCACCTGCACGTCGACAGCGCGCGCACTGCTTGTGATGCTGGAATCCTCTTGCAGGTCCTCACGGCTGACCGGTTGTCCGGGTGTGCGCGCCAGCACATCGAGCAGCCGGGCTTCGGCTCCGGTCAGTGGCACAACCCCGGCGGGTCCGGTCATGAGTTGACGCAGAGAATCGTAAACGTGGCTGCCAAAACGGAATTCCGTTGCCGTGCTTTGTGCATCGCCCGCCCGCCTGAGTATGGACCGGATGCGGGCGACGAGTTCACGCGGCTCAAAGGGTTTGGTCAGATAGTCATCCGCCCCGCTTTCAAGGCCTTTGATCCGGTCTTCGGATTCAGCCATTGCCGTGAGCATCAGGATCGGCACCATGCTGGTTTGCCGTAGCCCGCTGGTCAGGGACATGCCGCTTTCACCCGGCATCATCAGGTCCAGGACAAGCAGATCAAACTGAATGCTGGCCAGCTTGTCGCGCGCCTGGGCTGCGTCCCCGGCGGTGGTCACGCGAAATCCGTTGTCGGTCAGGAATTTCTGCAAAAGCTCCCTGAGCCGGCGGTCATCATCCACCACGAGAATATGCGGGCTATCGTCCATCATCGGCGATTATATCCCGGTTGGTTGCAAACATCGCCTGTCTTGCGTCGATGAAATACGAAGCTTGCCGATAACGTCAGCGCCGGTTTGACGTGCGAACCGTTGCAGGGCGAACCCGCGGGCGGTCTTCGGGTTCCACGATCCCGATCAGAACCCGTCGGAACCCCTCGACAGCCTCGGCCCCGGCTTCGCGATAGGCGCGGGCAAACCGGTCCATCTGGGTCGAGGTCAATGCGTGTTCGAGCGCCTTGCCCTTTTCCGACAGGGTGAGTTGCTTGCGACGGCGATCTGCGGGGTCGGCGCGCTGGTTGATGAAGTCCTGTTCGAGAAGATGCCCCAGAACACGTGACAGGCTCTGTTTCGTGATCCGCAGGATTTCGAGAAGCTCGGTTACCGTGATCCCGGGGTTTCGCCCGACAAAGTAGATCACCCGGTGATGGGCGCGGCCGAGGTCATGCTTGTCGAGAATGGCATCCGGCTCACCGGTAAAGTCCCGGTAGGCATAGAAAAGCAATTCGATCCCCTGACGGAGATCCTCTTCGCGCAGGAATTGGGGGTCGATGCTTGAATTAAGGTCAGCCATATTGACTTAATTATAGGTCAATGTTACGTCAGGCAACCTCGTTGCGGAATTATTTGTCTCCGTGCAGGGTATAAACGTTCGAATGTATCAAGGAAGAAGAAGATGCAAGAAGCCCCCTATGATGACCGCGATGGTGTGATCTGGATGGACGGGGCATTCGTGCCCTGGCGTGAAGCAAAAGTGCATTATCTCAGTCATGCGCTGCACTATGCGTCCTGTGTCTTTGAAGGCATGCGCGCCTATAACGGTGAGATTTTCGAATTGACCGCGCACAATCAGCGCCTGCACGATTCTGCCGCGATGCTCGGTTTCGAGGTTCCGTATTCCGTTGCCGAATTGGATGCGGTCAGCCGTGAAGCGCTGGCAACGTCAGGCTATCAGGATGCCTATCTTCGACCCGCCGCCTGGCGCGGTCCGGAGCAGATGGGGGTCTCGGCCCAGAACTGCAAGATTCATGTCGGTCTTGCGGTTTGGCAGTGGCCCTCCTACTTCACGCCGGAAGCCCGGATGAAGGGAATCAAGATTGATTGGGCGATCTACAACCGGCCTGACCCCAAGACCCAGCCGGTGCATGCCAAGGCCGCCGGCCTTTACATGATCTGCACCCTGTCCAAGCATGCCGCCGAGAAGAAGGGGTATTCCGATGCCCTGATGCTCGACTGGCGCGGGCAGCTGGCTGAGACCACGGGCGCGAACATGTTCCTGGTGATCGACGGGAAGGTCCACACGCCCAAGCCGGATTGCTTCCTGAACGGGATCACCCGTCAGACGGTCATCAAGCTCGCCAAGGCGCGGGGTTATGACGTGATTGAACGCGCGATCATGCCGGAAGAACTCAGCGATGCTTCGGAAATGTTCGTGACGGGCACTGCGGCGGAAGTCACGCCGATCGCTCAGATCGCCGACGACCATACATTTGAGGTTGGCGAGATCACCCGCAACCTGATGCAGGATTACGATGATCTCGTGAAGGGACGCGCAAAGGCTGTTGCGGCCGAATAGTCTATATCCGGTTTATGCGGCGTCGCCGGGCTTTTGGGCCCAGCGCGCCGCAGCCTGATCATCGGAATCCCGGGCTTCGACCCAGACGCCGCCGGTGTCGGTGTCTTCCAGT
>JAURLR010000128.1 GCA_030831135.1 Alphaproteobacteria bacterium | reverse complement strand
CCTTTGTGCAGGGCGTTGATGTGCAGGACCGGGCCTATGCCGGCGGCTGGTTTGACTGGCTGAGTCCCTTCACGGTCCTGTGTGGCTTTGCCCTGGTGGCGGGCTATGCCCTGCTGGGTGCCTCATGGCTGGTGATCAAGACCGACGGGCCGCTTCAGGCGCGCATGCGCAAGTTGCAGCTGCCGCTCGGCGGACTGGCCGTATTGGTCGTTGCGATTGTCAGCGGCGGCACCCTGATGCAGCACACTCTGATCATGGATCGCTGGTTTTCGAGCGAATCGCTCCGCTGGATATCGATCATCCCGATCCTCACGCTGGCGATCGCGATCGGGTTCATTGTCACGGTCCGTGCCAAACGCGAGTTACCGCCCTTCCTTCTGGCGCTGGGATTGTTCGTCATGTCCTTCGCCGGGCTCGCCGCCAGCCTGTATCCCTATCTGATACCGCCGGACATCACCTATTATGAGGCCGCGAACGCCGATAAAAGCCTTTCCTTCATGCTTGTTGGTGCGGTGATCCTCATTCCCGTGATCCTCACCTACACCGCCTATAATTACTGGGTCTTTCGCGGAAAAATCCGCGAAGGCGAGGGCTATCACTGATGCCCCCCAAGCGTGAACCGGGACTGGGTCGGCGCCTGGGGTGGTTTGCCGTGCTCTGGATTGCAGGCGTGAGTGTTGTGAGTGCACTTGCCTATGCCATCCGCTTGGCAATCGGTATCTGACGGGAAAAACCGCAAATAATATTTTGTTTCCGCGCCGAATGTGATCCGCGAAAAATCCGGCTGCGTATTCACGGGCACTAGTTACTCACACCCAGGAGTTTCGCATGCCCTCGATCAAGAAGTTCGTCACCACCGTATTCGTTGCTGGTGCCCTCGCCCTCTCCTCCACCGCCGCCATCGCAGGCGGGCATGGGGCTAAGGACATCGTTGACACCGCCGCTGCCAACGAACAGTTCTCAACCCTTGTCGCTGCCGTTCAGGCCGCTGGTCTCGTTGAAACCCTGAAGGGCGACGGACCGTTCACCGTGTTCGCACCGACCAACGATGCCTTTGCAAAACTTCCCGCCGGTACCGTTGAAAATCTTCTGAAGCCGGAAAACAAGGATCAGCTGGTTGCCATCCTCACTTACCATGTCCTTCCGGGCAAGGTTATGGCCGCTGACATCGCTGGCAAGGAACTCAGCACCGCGACCGTTCAGGGCAGCATGGTTGACATCGATGCAACCAACGGCGTCATGATCGACGGCGCAACCGTGACCACCGCTGATATCGAGACAACCAACGGTGTCATCCATGTCATCGACACGGTTATTCTGCCGAACTAATCACGCTTAAAGGGCTCTCATTTCTCCTCCTCCCGTGAGGGCCTTCATGAACGCCGGGCCGGCTGCTGCACGCCCGGCGTATTCTTGACCAGAAAGAGATAAGACCATGTCCACAGCAACAGAAATCGAAACCGGATTCATCGGCCCCGCCGCCTGTCCTGTCTGCGCGTCCGAAACACGCTTCTGGATGCAGACCAATGGACGCGCCATGTGTCCGTGCACGGCACGTCGGGCCTTCGACCCGTCAGAGCTCGGCCTGGCGGCTGACTCCGAAAAAACATCCACCTGACGAACGACACCACACCGATGCCCGCCCTTTCAACATTCGGTGACGGATTGTCCGTCGCGGTGTTCGGTGCCAGCGGCGGTATCGGTGGTGCATTCGTGGACGCCCTTGCCGAGGCCCCATGCGTAGACCGCCTGTTCGCGTTTTCCAGGACGCCTCCGGAAACCCTGCCCGCCAAGGCTGAAGGACACAGGATCGATATCATCGATGAGGCTTCGATTGAGGACGCGGCAAAGACCATATCGGCATCCGGCCCGCTTCATCTTGCCCTCATTGCAACCGGGATGTTGCACGACGCGGCGGCGCAGCCTGAAAAGCGCGCGCGTGATCTCTCAAGCGGTTCCATGGCGCAACTCTTCAGAGTGAATGCGATCGGACCTGCGCTTGTTGCCAAACATCTGCTACCGCTGATGGACAAGGATCGCAAAACCGTATTTGCCGCTCTCTCTGCGCGGGTCGGCAGTATCTCGGACAACCAGCTGGGTGGATGGCACAGCTATCGAGCCTCAAAAGCGGCTCTGAACATGCTGTTGCGCACCCATTCCATCGAACTCGCCTACCGAAACCCGAAGGCGGTTTGCATCGCACTTCACCCCGGTACCGTCGACACCGGTCTCTCGGAGCCCTTCCAGCGTAACGTGGCCAATGGCAAACTTTTCACCCCGGCCTATGCTGCCGAGCAGATGCTCAACGTGATCGATGCATTGACGCCTGCCGATACAGGCGGGTTCTTTGCTTGGGATGGAAAGCCGATCCCCTACTAGGATCAAGAAAGGCCAAAAGGAAATGGATTTGACCGTCAAATACTTCGCCATCTACATGGCATCACTCGTGACATTTCTGATCATTGATGGCCTTTGGCTGGGGATTGTCGCGCGATCCTTCTACGTACAGCAGATCGGACACCTGCTTCGTCCGTCACCTGACTTCGGTGTCGCCGGTGCGTTCTACCTGCTTTATGTCGTCGGGGTTGTCGTCTTTGCCGTTCTGCCGGCGCTGGCACAGCAATCCTGGGTGACGGCACTGGTGCTCGGCGCGCTTCTGGGCTTCATCGCCTACGGCACCTACGACCTGACCAATCTTGCGACCCTCGCGGGTTGGCCCGTGCTCGTTTCGGTCGTGGACATGATCTGGGGCGCCGTTCTGACGGCGACCGTCGCGCTGGCAGGCTACATGGCCGGGCGAATGCTGTTCGGCACCAGCGCCGGTTAAAAATCGCGCAGGACCGATAAAGAAAAAAGGCGGCCCGCACGGCCGCCTTTCTCAATACTACAGGTTGTACTGGTAGGAATGCGGCACCCAAGCATAACCGTCGCCATGGGGATCGATATACCCCACGGACGGGAATGGCATGTGGAACCCGATCGCCGGCATTTTCGCATCCGCAATCTGGGCCAGAAGGCGCTTGCGCGAGACAACAGCCATTTCCGGGTCATCATCCATCCCGAAATGCCAGCCCGGATTTGCAATCGACATGACGAAATGCGCGACCGTGTCGGACATGATCATCAACTGATTGCCACCACTTTCGATGTGATAGGCCATATGTCCGGCTGAATGCCCAAACGCATCAACCGCCGTGACGCCGGTGACGATATCATCGCCTGGTTTCACGAAGCGCGCCTGCTCGGCAAGTGGTTCGCAGATCTTGCGGAACATCTCCAGCGTCGGCGGACGATGCGCGGGAATGTTCTCGCCCTTTTTCCAGAAGTCGAACTCGGCCTCTCCGAAAACGATCTCCGCATTGGGAAAGGTCAGCCCGTCCCCATGGGTCAGGTTCGCGATATGATCGGGATGGCAATGGGTGACGACCACAATATCCACGTCATTGCGATCATAGCCGGCATCAGCCAGACGATCATTGTAGTGACCCGCGTTGGGCTGGGGCGACTTGTCGCCAAAGCCCGGATCGAAAGCGATCAGCTTCTCACCCGTATCGACCAGCGTCGGCACGAACTGATGCTCGAAATTGGGGAACGGGATGTAATTCTGTTTGGCCAGAGCCTCAACATCACCGGCACTGGCATTTGTGCCGGTCACGGGATGCAGGTCTTCCCGGAGCAAAAATCCCTCCAGAATGTTGGTGACAACAAAGTCACCATGATTGAACTGGTAAACGGTTGGACGTGTCATTTTCGGTTTGTTGGCAGCCACCTTGGATCCTCCTGCAAGACATTGATGCTGCTATATAGCATCGGTTTGAGCGAGTGCCAAAAACCCCACGCGCCTCGAAAATGCCGACGAGCACCCATACACCGACGCGGAGCGATTGCATCAACACGAACGCCCCTCATGCGGGGCGGCCACGTCGGCTGAAGGCAATGAAGATCAATGCGGTTGCGAACATGAACAGGCTGTAGGTCGCAGCCGGGACCGTGACCAGCCCCCCGTCAAACAGCAGTGCGGCCACCGCAATTGCAAGCGTACCGTTCTGCAATCCGCATTCGAGCGAAATGGTAATCCTCTGTTGCGGCCCCGAGGCAAACATCCGGGCAATGCCATAGGCCAGCGCCATCATCACCAGGTTCAGGGTCAATGTGACAAGACCGGCCTGTGCGAAATAGACCGCGATATTGCTGCGTTCCTGAAAAATCGCTCCCGCCAGAACCAGCACGAACAACAAGGCTGAAACCTTGCGCGCGACCGGCTCGGTACGGATCGCGAAGGCTCCCGCAAAGTGCCGAACGGCCAGCCCGATCAGGACCGGAACTGTGACGATAACGATCTCGCTTAAGGCGGCCGCGGCCACCGAGATGTCCCCAGCATCGCCACCGATAATCCGGGCATAGGAGAACACCACGACCGCCGGGATGGT
>JAURLR010000127.1 GCA_030831135.1 Alphaproteobacteria bacterium | reverse complement strand
CGATATCCTTTCCGCGCTGGACGATTGCGGATTGTTCATGTCGATCGGCACTTCGGGAAATGTCTATCCGGCCGCCGGGTTCGTGCAGGAGGCCCGGGCCCACGGGGCGGCGACCATCGAGCTCAATCTGGAAAAATCGCTCGGCGCGAATTCCTTCGATGAGGGTCGCTATGGTCCGGCGACGGAGATCGTCACCGGGTTTGTCGCGGAGCTGAAGGCCCGCGCGTCCCAGTGACTGCAAGGGAAGACCTCACACAGGTTCTGACTGAAGCGCGCGCCTGCACGGCCTGTGTTCCACATCTGCCGCTTGGACCTTTGCCATTGGTGCGGGCCGGTGCGGGTGCGCGGATGCTGATCATCAGCCAGGCCCCGGGGACGAAGGCGCACGAAACTGATCTTTCCTTCAACGACCCGTCCGGCGACCGTTTGCGGGACTGGCTCGGCGTTGATCGGGACACCTTCTATGACCCCGACAAGCTGGCCATTGTGCCCATGGGGTTCTGTTATCCGGGGCGGTTGCCAAAGGGTGGGGATGCCCCTCCGCGCCCGGAATGCGCGCCGCTCTGGCACGGGCGTATTCTTTCGGCGCTGCCAGACATCTCACTCACGCTGTATGTCGGAAGCTATGCGATCCACCACTATCTACCCGGCTACAAGACCATGACGGCAGCGGTTGCCGACTGGCGGGCACACGCGCCTGCGGTGCTGCCGATGCCCCATCCGAGCTGGCGCACCAATGCCTGGGAGCGAAAGAACCCGTGGTTCACCGGAGAGCTGCGCCCGTTTGTGCGGGAGCGGGCCCGGGCCGTGCTGGAGAAATGATCTGTCGTCGCCCTCACCCTGAGCCTGACGAAGGGCGAGGGCGCAACCTCATACTTCGACAAGCTCAGCATGAGGGTCTTCGAGAGGTTTGGCCTTAGCCCGCGCTCGCCTCGATGTGGTCCATGTCGTCGTCGGAGAAGCCGAAATGGTGGCCGATCTCGTGGATCAGGACATGGCGGACCAGCCCGTAAAGGCTCTCGCCGGATTCGCACCAGTAGTCGAGCATCGGGCGGCGATAGAGGTAGATGCGGTCCACATCCGAAGGCACATCACCGACGGATTTCTGATCGAGGCTCACCCCCACATAAAGCCCGAGAATGTCGAAGGGGCTTTCGAGGTCCATCTCTTCCATGGTCTCGTCATCGGGAAAATCTGTGACATGAATCACCACATCCGCCACATGGGCGGACAGACTCTTGGGGATCGTCGCGAAGGCCTCACCGGCAATTGCCTCGATATCGGCAAGGGTGGGCGCGGATTCGTACATTGCAGTCGCTGCCATAGGGCCATCATATAGTGATGCTTGATCGCGAGGCCAAGCGGCATCACATAACGTGGTAATCACGATCCAACGCCTAGGAGTCCCATCATGGCCGAGAAACTCGACATATCCGCCCGCGACGCCGCGATTGAGAAGCTCAACGACTGGGAACTCGTGGAGGGCCGTGAGGCCATCGCCAAGACCTTCATCTTCGCTGATTTCAACGAAGCCTTCGGTTTCATGACCCGCGCCGCCCTCAAGGCCGAGGCGATGGATCACCACCCCGAATGGTTCAACGTCTGGAACAAGGTGGACGTGACCCTATCCACCCACGACG
Organism: Alphaproteobacteria bacterium; assembly: GCA_030831135.1. GTDB lineage: Bacteria > Pseudomonadota > Alphaproteobacteria > UBA6615 > UBA6615 > JABJAG01. The sequence goes on along the minus strand of JAURLR010000127.1, from coordinate 5,595 downwards.
CGGGCGGCCTGACCGCGCTCGACATGGAACTGGCCGCGTTCATGGACGGGATTGCCGCTTAACCGAGGTTCCCGTCATTGCGAGGCGCAACGCGGCGAAGCAATCCAGCTGCACCGAAGCCCGAACTGGATTGCTTCGCCCTTCGGGCTCGCAATGACGAGGTGCTACCGCGCAGCCATGCGCAGCGCGCCGTCCAGACGCAGCACGGTGCCGTTTATCAGGACGTTGTCGCACATATGCATCACCAGCTTGGCGTATTCGTCGGGCCGGCCGAGGCGCTTGGGGAATTCGGGCTGCTGGGCGAGGCTTTCGCGGGCCTCTTCGGGCAGGCCGGCCATCATCGGGGTGTCGATCAGGCCCGGTGCAATCGTGTTGACGCGGATACCCTGGGAGGCGAATTCCCGCGCCGCGACCAGCGTCAGCGAGACAATGCCGCCCTTGGATGCGGCATAGGCGGCCTGGCCGATCTGGCCTTCGGTGGCGGCCACGGAAGCCGTGTTGACGATCAGGCCCCGTTCGCCGTCTTCCATCGGGTCGGTGCCGTAGAGGTCCGCGCCGAACAGGCGGATCATGTTGAAGCTGCCGATCAGGTTCACCTGAATCACCGAGCTGAAACTCTCCAGCGGCAGGGGGCCGTTGCGTCCGACGATACGGCCCGGTGTGGCGATGCCCGCGCAGTTCACCAGCAGGCTTGCCACACCGTTGGTCTCACGGGCGCTGGCGATGGCGGCTTCGGCGCTTTCCGCGCTGGTGACATCACACTGCACCGCTACGCCGCCGATCTCTTCGGCGACGGCGTTCGCGCCATCCATGTTCACATCGAGCAGCGCGACCTTCATGCCTGCCGCCGCGCAATGCCGGGCGACTTCGGCCCCGATCCCTGATCCGCCGCCGGTGATGATGGCGGCCTTGCCGTTCACGTCCATGTTGTTCTCCCTTGTGTGTGTCTGTCTTGTTCGGTCAGTCCGAGGGGTGCCGGAGCATTTTGGCGTCCAGCCCCAGAATCCAGCCCTCGATATGGCGGACGATGGCATCGGCCGGCTCGCCGGATGTGCGGTGGCCGAAGATGACATTCAGCATGCCGAACATCCCGACGGTGGCGTCAAACCGGTCCTCGCCATCCGGGCCCTCACCAAAGCCATCCCGGATGTCGCTGGCCAGCGCTGCGGACAGCGCCACCCTGTTCTGTGCGGCCCACTGGAACAGGCGCGGCGCGTCTTCGCGCCGGTGCGCGCTGTTGAGCTTGGACTTGTTGGAGGCCGCAATCCGGAGTTTCAGATGGCCATAGACTTCCCCGGGATAGGTCTCGGCCGCGGTGATGCCGGGGCGGGTGAGCAATTCGGTGAGCCGCCCTTCAAAGGGCCAGACATTGAAGGCCGGGTCGCGGCGCAGCGCCGGGGCGATCAGGTCCCGCCAGCCGGTGATCGCCGCCTTGCCCACCTGCTGTGCCCCCATGGTCCAGAACATCGGATTGGCCGCGGCGCGCAGATTGGTGGGGTGATCGCACAGCCGGAACAGCTCGTCCGGCCCGGAAAGCCGCAAGCCGTCGATCAGATGGGTCCGGCGCGTCCCGCCGGGGCGGTTGGGATAGAACGGGCGGCGCAAGCCGATTTCGTCATCGGTGTTGGCGGGGGCATAGAAATCCTTCCACGTCCCCCGACCGAATTTCGGCAGCACGGTCATGAAGCGGTCGATTCGCGCCGCTTTGGCATAGGCGCGCGGCACGCCGAGTGGAAAGTCGAAGCCCACAAAGGCGGTCTCACCAACCCCGGCGGCGGCTTTCAGGCGCGCGAACAGGTCATCGAGACCGCTGACCGGTTCGGGAGCCAACGCGATATAGCCCCCGTCGGCGGTACGGATGGCGCGGGCAATCGACCGCTTGCGCGGATCAATCGACCAGTCGGCATGGGCGACCAGCGCGGGCGGCTGCAGGGTTGGCCGGGGTTTGACGGCGAGCGCGTTCACGGTACCCGCCGGCCATCGTATCGATGGGTCATCGGGCGTTACTGGGCGGCATAGGCGGGCAGGGGTGTGCCAGCCAACACAAGGGGGCCGACGCTTTTCTCTATCAGCGGCATGACGGCATCGCCGAATTTTTCGATCGAGCGCATGGCGGATTCGTGGGGCGTGTTGCCCATGGTCATGTAAAGCGCGGTGTGGACCGGGCGGACCTGCTCGATCTCTGCGACGAGTTTCTCGGCGACGGTTTCCGCATCCCCGATCGGGTTCCAGGCCAGAATGTCTTCGGGTGACATCTCGTCTTCAAAGGGTTCTTCGGGGAGCCATGCTGAGTCCAGCGCCGTCTGGCCCTTCCGCAGATAGCGTGACAAGCGAATCTGGTAGCGGGCGTTTTCGGCGAAGGCCAGCGCCTCGGCCTTGTCGTCGGTGACAAAGCAGTACCGCAGCGTCCCGAACTGCAGGTCCTCGGGGTTGCGGCCTGCCTGTTGCCATGTCGCATCGGCTTCTGCGCGGATTGCCGCCAGCGTGTCGACGTCCCGGCCAAAGCCCGACACGAACAACGGGTGATTTCCGGTCAGGGCGCGCCGTTGCGAGCCGGGGCTGTTGCCCGCGATCCAGATTTCCGGGCGCGGCTCCTGGGCCGGTTTCGCGGTGAAAAAGGTCTGGGGCAGGTCGATATACTTGCCGTGATATTCAAAGGATTCCTGCCCGAGGCCTTGCGAGAGGAAATCGATCCACTCGTCCGTGATCGCGCTGGCTTCCGACAGTTCCACCCCGAAGCGGGTGAGTTCATAGGCCTGATAGCCCGCACCCAGACCCAGCACCAGACGACCCTCGGCGAGACAATCGGCAAAGGCGATCTCACCAAGCAAGCGCGCGGGTTGATACAGCGCGGGAAGGACCACGGCAGATCCCAGGCGGATGCGCAGGGTCTGGGGGGCCACATGGCCGATCATCATCAGTGGCGAGGGCGAGAGCGAATAGTTGGAGAAATGATGCTCGGTGAACCAGGAAATTCCGAACCCGGCGGATTCGGCGGCCTGCACCTGCTCGACCGTATCCGCGATCATCTGCGGCACCGTCTGGGACGGATGCCGCCGGTTCATCAGATTGAAAATGCCGTAATCCATGATGCTTCCCCCAATTGCCGTATTAACCGGTCTTGCCGCCTTTGGAGTCAAGCGGGACACGCGGCCGGGCCCGGGTTTCACGGCGCGCGATATAGAAGGCAGAGCCGATGATGATGGCGGCCCCCAGCACGGTGTAGAGCTCGGGAATCTGGTCAAACAGGATGAACCCGAACAGCGCCACGAAGGGCAGGCGGGCATAGTCGAAGGGGGCCACGAGCGAGGCATCAGCAAGTTCGAAGGCGCGTGCCATCAGGAAGATCGCCGCCGTGCCCATCGCCGCCATGGCAATCGACAGCCAGAGCGCGGTGAAGCTCGGCGTCTGCCATTCCGGCAGGGCCAGCAGGAACAGCAGAAGAGACGCCCAGATGGTCTGGTAGACGGTGATCGTCGCCGTGGATTCTGTGCGCCCGAGACGCTTGAGCGTGAAATACCAAAGGGCGAGCGTGGCCGCCGAGGCAATCGGCAGCAGAATCGCCGGATCGAAGACAACAAAGCCCGGCCGCAGGATGACCAGCACACCAATGAAACCCACAACCGTTGCCGCCCAGCGGGCGATCTCGACGCGTTCCTTGAGCAGCACCACGGCCATGATGGTGGTAAATAGCGGCGCGGTGAAATTGAGGGTGGTTGCCAGCGCGACCGGTAGATGGGCCAGGCCGAGAAACAGCAGGGCCGTGGTTAGGGCTGTCAGGGCGGCCGAGACGAAATGCAATCCATGCCGCTCGGTCCGCAGGACATTGCCTTTGCCGCGCAGGATCCAGGGCAGCATCATCGGCAGCGCCCAGATGAACCGCAGGGCCGACGTCTCGAAGGCGCCGACCTCGTCGGCTACGATCCGCACGATGGAATGATTGCCGGCCAGACAGATCACCCCGGCGGCCATGGAGATGGCGCCCCAGACCTGCCGTGGCAGGCCGAGCAGGCGGCGGTCGGGATGGTGGGTTGGGCTCATGATGTTGTCTTCTTGCGGCCGGCCATCGCCTCGTTGCGTGCGATGTAGATGGCGGACACGCCGATGATCAGGGCGCCCACGATTGTCCAGAGGTCGGGCACCTCCACGAACCAGATGTAACCGATCAGGGCGGAGACGGGCAAACGCACGAAGTCGAGGGGGATGACGGCGGAGGCTTCGGCAAGCCGCATGGCGCGCGTCAGCATCAGATGCGCCAGGGTGGTCAGGGCGCCGATCCCGAAGGTGATACCGATCATGGTCAGGCTGGGGTTCTCCCAGACAAAGATTGCCGGGATCAGCGTGAAGATGGTCAGGAACAGATTGAACGAGGTGACAATGGCGCGCGCGCTGTCGACCTGCGCCATCACCCGGATCATCAGGACGTTGACCGAGATCAACATCGCGCTGCCCAGCGCGAGCAGTGCGCCCAGCTGGACGGTTTCCACGCCGGGACGAATGACGATCATCACGCCCATGAAACCGACCAGGGTGGCCGCCCAGCGTTTGGCCCGGACGACCTCATGCAGGAAGATTGCGGCGAGGATGGTGGCAAACAGCGGCGCCGTGAAGTTCAGGGCAACCGCTTCCCCCAGCGGCATGGTCGCCACGGCGGTAAACCAGGCCAGCGTGGCAATCGAGGATGTTGCGCCGCGGATCAGGTGCAGCTTGGGCAATTTGACCCGCAGGTCGGAATAATCCGGGCCTTTCATGATCAGCGGCAGGACGAAGAGCAGCCCGAAAAACGACCGCAGGAAGGAAATCTGGAACGGATGCAGTTCCGTGCTCGCATAGCGCACCAGACCGTGCCCGGCGGAAAACAGCGTGACCGCGCCCAGCATCAGGATGATGGACAATACGGCGGGCGAAAGGGGGGTGGGGCTGCGCGACATGTGCGATCACCATAGACCAGCGCCAAATGTTTCCGATAGTCGCCGCGTGCAGGGCTGCGCTGCGATTGCATGCCGACCCGACAGGCCGGTTGTGCTAGGAAGCCGGGGCCGTTTTGGGCATACTTGCCTCTCCTGTCAGGTTTGACTCCGGGGCGCTGTGTGGTGTTTATCGGCCCTGTTCCGACAGGGGGAACAGGCGCACACGCATGCGGCGTGTGTACCGGCAACGAGAAATGAACAATTCAGGGCTGAGAGATGAGCAAAAAGGTTTATTCGGACGCAAAATCCGCGCTCGACGGCGTCCTTTTCGACGGCATGACGATTCTGGCAGGTGGCTTCGGCCTTTGCGGCATTCCCGAGCACATGATCCTCGCGATCCGGGATTCCGGGGTGAAGGACCTCACCATCGCGTCGAACAATGCGGGTGTCGATGATTTCGGTCTCGGCCTGCTGCTGCAGACACGTCAGGTCAAGAAGATGATCTCGTCCTATGTGGGTGAGAACAAGACCTTCGAGGCACAGTTCCTCGCCGGTGAGCTGGAGCTTGAATTCAATCCCCAGGGCACGCTGGCAGAGCGTTGCCGTGCGGGCGGGGCGGGCATTCCGGCCTTCTTCACCAAGACCGGCGTGGGCACGCTGATCGCGGAAGGCAAGGAAACCCGTG
>JAURLR010000126.1 GCA_030831135.1 Alphaproteobacteria bacterium | reverse complement strand
CCATCGACGGCATCATCTTCGGCGGTTCGCCCGAAGAGGGACTGATCCGTGGACAGGTCTTCGTGCACGAACCACTCGACTTCCTGTTCGAGGTTCCACAGGGATTCAATCTGTTCAACGGCACCCAACAGGTCGTCGCGCGGGGCCCGAACAATGCCAACATCATCTTCAGTGGCGGCAAGGCACCCGCGGGCACCAGCATGCAGTCCTATCTGACGTCGATCTGGGCCAAGAACACGAACCTGAGCGGTGTTCAGGCCATCACGATCAACGGCATGGAGGCCGCGACGGGTTCTGCCGCCATCCGCAACCAAAGCGGCAGTTTCAACGCCCAGCTCGTGGCCATCCGGCACAGCACAGACAAGGTCTACCGCTTTGTATTCCTGTCGCCATCCGCGCAATCCGCAGCCCTGAACGAGGACTTCCGGCGCACCACATTCAGCTTCCGCAAGCTCACGCGCAATGATCGCGATCGCTACAACGCCTGGCGGATCGACACCCGGGTGGTCGGTCGCGGAGACACTGTGGAAAGCCTGTCACGAAACATGCCGTTGCCCGGACCAAAGGATCAATGGTTCCGTGTGCTCAACGGCCTACAGCCGGGCAGCCAGCCCTTCCCGGGTCAGACGGTCAAGGTGATTGTCGAGTAAGGCAACCGATCATGCTTCGAGAGTTTCGACGAGCGCGCCGGAACTCTCGATACATGCTGCCAGAATCTTGCCACCACGGCCCGCCCCCGCATCGATGGATAGGGTGAAGGGCGTTTCGGTGACACCACGCATGTCACGGTCGTATCCGGCCACGATGCGCGCGAATTCACCATAGGGGCCGTCCAGCGCGCCCAAACCCCGGGGCGGCCACCAGAAGCTGTCCTTTTGCGCTTCAAGTGGGCGGCCCGGATCGATCCCGGCATTCACGAACAGAATGGTTGGTTGCCCCGCCGGTGACAGGTTCACTGCAGCGCGACGCAACGCCGACATGAGCTGTGTATGGCCGGCACGGGCGTGGATGCGATCCCGCAGGCCCGCCGTCCATCTTGCACACATCGCGGCTCCGCCCCGAGCGGCGGCACGGCCATCCTGAACAGTCCCGCCATAGCTTTCCAGCGTCGCCCCGATGCCCTGCTCCATCATCCAGTCGAACACTTCCCCGGGGTTGAGGGCGAGCTGAAGCTGGAGGAGTTTCTGCCACATTTCCTCTTGCGCCCCGCGCAGCACCACAACATCGGCCGCAAACATGCCATGCGCTGAAATCACCGCGCGGCGAAATGACAGAACCTCATCCATAGCTCCCGCGACATCCGCGCCATGCCCGAGGATGTTTCCGAGATAGACAAGACGGTCGCCGGGCTGAAATTGCCGCGAGAGGGATTCGTGCAGAGCGCGAAGCCGCACGGCCTCGCCGTGTATGGAGGCGATTGCCCAGACCCTTTGCGCACCACGAAGCAGGGCGAATTTGTCACGATCGACAATCAACTCGGACATGCATCAACTCCTTGTGCGGGGAGGATGAATCAGCGTTTCGCGTCGGAGCAAGGCGGGAAACCCTCGGCAGATAAAAGAAAAAGGCCAGCCCCGCGAGAGACTGGCCTTTCGATGTTCTTGCCCGAAGACGCTGGAGCATGATCTTCCCGGCTGGGAGCACTCTCTAGGAGGAAAGGATTTTTTCCAGCTTCTCGACAGCCTCTTCCGGTGCGGTGTTCTCAACCGCCGCCAGTTCCCGCGAGAACCGGTCCAGAGCTGCCTGGTACATCTGCCGTTCGGAATATGACTGGTCGGGCTGGTCTTCGTTGCGATGCAGGTCGCGAACCACTTCGGCGATCTGGATCGGATCGCCGGAATTGATTTTCGCATCATATTCCTGCGCCCGGCGGCTCCACATGGTGCGTTTGACACGCACCCGGCCCTTGAGAGTCTTGAGGGCGTTGTCAATGATCTTGCGGTTCGCAAGTTTACGCAGACCGGATTCCTGCACCTTTGTAATCGGCACCTTCAGGGTCATGCGTTCCCGTTCGAAGCTGATGACAAACAGTCGCAGATCTTCACCCGCGATCTCGAAACTCTCGACACCGGTGACCTGTCCCACCCCATGGGTCGGATAGACCACAAAATCACCCACGGCAAATTCCAGCTTTTCCTTCTTCGCCGGGGCCCGCTTCGCGGGTACCTTGGCGGCAGCCTTTGCCGCCGGCTTGGGAGCGGGGGCTTTTGGCGCCGCAGGTTTGGAAGCGGGCGTTTTTGCCGCTTTCGCAGCCACCGGCTTCTTGGCCGCCGCCTTCGGAGCGGCTTTCTTTGCCGTGCTTCCTGTCTTTGTCTTCGCCGTCGCTGCTTTCGCCATATTCAGATCCGTCAAAAAGTGTCTCGAACTGGTGGGATCATTGGAAATCGAACGGTTTCACCAGAAACCGGGCGTTCCGCGCCCATCAATTGCGCGTATTACAAAACGAGGGACGACCGAAGCCGTCCCTGTGATTTCGCACTATAACAGAAAAATGGGCGTTTTGGTAGAGCCGCCCCGTCGCGCAGGTAAACCGACTAGTCGCCGCTGCCCGGATTCGCGCTGAAGAACTTGTCAAACTTGCCATCTTCGCCCTTGAAACTGTCGGCGTCGGGGGCTTCATCCTTCTTCGACGTGATGTTCGGCCATTTTTCGGAATAGTCCCGGTTCAGTTCCAGCCACTTCTCTGCTTCGGGTTCCACGTCCGGGATGATCGCTTCTGCGGGACATTCGGGCTCGCAGACGCCGCAATCAATGCATTCGTCAGGATGAATGACGAGCATGTTCTCGCCTTCGTAGAAACAATCCACGGGGCAGACCTCGACACAGTCTGTGTACTTGCACTTGATGCAGGCTTCGGTAACGACGTACGGCATGTTCTGTATTCCTTTTGGCCTTCTTCTCAGGGGTCGACTTACGAAGCTCAGCTTGCCCGGTCAAGCACGCGTTTGCGTGCCTCCCCACTATCCCGATCACTAACGTAGAGGAGGCCCGTGACCCTTCGCAACAGATTTGCCTCATGATCGTCTAGCCGACCATCGGCGTAGACAACCTCCCACAGCATCTCGACCATCTGAATGCGCTCGTCTTCATCGAACGCATCCTTGATCTTGCTGGTAAAACCGAAGAGTTCGACCGAATCAGCAGATGCCTTGTCCGCCGCTCCGAGCAGGGTGTCGGCATCCGCCACACTCAGGGAAAACCGTTCGCGCAGCAATCGCTCGATCACCGCATACTCATCGGCCCCGAAATCATCATCCATGCGGGCGGCTTCAACCAGCAGCGCTGCGGACGCGAGTTGCAGATCATCAACGGCGCGCTCTCGCGGGCTGTCTGATGAGTCGGCATCACCGCCGAACATTTCTTTGATTCGATCAAACATCAGAACTATCTACACGAGGCAGATATGCGCGAACAACCACAGAGGTGTGATCGAAAACATCTAATTGTCGCGCAACCGGTCGATGGCACGGCGCTCGCGTTTGGTCGGTCGTCCCGCACCCGCGTCACGCAAGCCACTGACCGGAACCCGGGATTCAAGTGGCGGCATCGGGGGGGACATATCTTCATACAGCCCCTGCGCCTCCGAGGCCGGGCCACGGCGCACACCCAGCACCGCAATCCGGATGACGCGAATACGCGGTCCCTGCGCAAAGGTCAGGACATCCCCGACACGCACCGGCTGGTTGGACTTCCGGACCGGTTCCCGGTTCACCCGGACCTGCCCGCGGCGGCACATTGTGGTCGCAAGGCTGCGGGTCTTGCAGAAACGCGCATACCAGAGCCATTTGTCGAGGCGCAGGGTTTCCTCTGCCGCACTCTGGGCCATCAACGCAGGCGCTCCTTGAGCTCCTGCAGTTTTGCGAAGGGCGAATCCGGATCGAATGCGGGTTCCTTCTTCTGCTTCGGTTTCGCCCGACCCTGCGACGGGCCGGCCTTTGCCGTCTTGGGGCCACCCTTGCCACGCGGGGGACTGCGTTTGGGGCGGGGACGGCGGGTGACCTTGATCCCGTCTTCTTCCTCGCGCACCTCGTATCCCTGACTGCGCAGCATGCGCGCAAAGACGTCGGCCGGCGCGTCAATGCGCGAGAGAATGTCGGGACTGACGGCAAACTCTCCCTCTTTCGTCCCGCGCCGCAAGGCCGCAAGCATGCGTTCGAGTTCGTCAGCCCGGATCGCGATCGGTCCGGCGGGACAGAAGCCGAGCGAGAGATACCAGTTGTCATCCACAAGTTCCGAGCACGGCATGGCCGTCGCGCCACCATCGGGGAGCGGTTGCTCGGTCCCGTGGCAAATCCGGAACAACATCGCCTTCAGCGCCATCACTCGTCCCTTGAGCATGGCGGGCAGGTAAGCTGCGGCCACGCCGATCCGGACTCCGGCCTTTGCAACGGCCTTCTTGTCGTCATCGCTCAGATGGGCACCGGGATCATCACCGCGCGCGCGCAAGGCGCAGCCCAGACCTTCCCCGAGCCGAAACGCCAGGCCGCGCGCGGCACCGGTGAACTCGGCCTGGGCCAGAACGAAGAGCGGCGCCAACTCGGCACCCAGATGGGCGTCCAGCCAGCCCTGAAGCCGCTTGCGCACTTCCTCGCGCAGCGGCGCGTCCAGCAACTCGCTGGGCAGCACCTCGACGGCCGGGTGCAGAATATCGGCCCCTGCGACAATCCTCGCAACCGGCGCATCCTGCCACTTGATCTGGGCCGTGGCGTGATCAAGGACAAAGGCATCATCCTGCGAGCCGGCCAGCGCGGCAATGCGCGCGCCGATGGATTCGCGGACCGCGTTGTTCGCCGCCGCCATCAGACGCGCACTCGCGGCGACATCTTCATCGCTGGGTACAAATTTGAAACCATCCAGGCGCCCCACTTCTTCGCTTTCGACCGTAACCTTGCCATCTTGCGTGACGCCCGCAAGCAATTCCTTGTTCTCGCGCAACCGCCGCGTCAGGACCGCAGCCTTGCGGTCCACGAAACGCTGGGTCAACCGCTCATGCAACGCATCAGACAATTTGTCCTCCAGCGCCCGCGCACGCGCCTGCCAGCCTTCATGATCATCCAGCCAGTTGTGGCGATGGGTGATGTAGGACCAGGTGCGGACACCCGAAATACGCGCCATCAAAGTATCAATGTCGCCATCGGTCCGGTCAAACTGTCCGATCGAGCGTTCAATCCACTCCGGCGGAAGACTGGCCTTTGCATGGGTCAGAAACCGGTAGATACGTCCGACAAGACGATGATGATTGCCCGAAAGATCGCCGCTGAAATCGGGAATCTGACAAACCTCCCAGAGCAGCCGCACCCGTTCGGGGTTGGAGGCCGTGTCCTTGATATCTGCATGCGCGCTGACGGCCAGCAAGGCGTTGTAATCATCCGCGGCGCGCGCGCGCCGCAATTCCGGCGATGGTGGACGCGCGTCCAGGCTGCGGCGCAAGCTGTCGGGGGAGGCAAAATCGAGTGCATTGGAACGCCAGAACAGGCCGCGTACCGTCTCGAACTCGTGATTTTGCAGCGCCTCGACGAGTTCGGGCTCAAAGGGATTCAATTCGGCCGTGGGCCCGAACGTACCATCCTGCATATAGCGCCCCGCCCGCCCGGCAATCTGCGCCACTTCGGCGGGCATCAGGCGACGAAACCCCGTACCGTCATACTTGGTCAGCGAGGAAAACCCGACATGGGCGATATTCATGTTCAGCCCCATGCCGATTGCATCGGTCGCAACGAGATATTCGACCTCGCCGGCCTCATACATCGCCACCTGGGCATTTCGTGTACGAGGGCTCAAGGCCCCCAGAACGACGGCGGCCCCGCCGCGCTGGCGACGCAGAAGTTCGGCCACCGCATAGACATTGGCGGCAGAGAACGCGACAACCGCTGTCCGGGGTGGCAGACGCGTCAGTTTCTTGAAGCCGCCATAGCTCAGCCTTGAAAAGCGTTCGCGCCGCTCGATCTCCACATCAGGGACAAGCCGGCGCATGATCGGCGCCATGGTTTCCGATCCCAGAAACATGGTTTCCTGGGTACCGCGCGCGTGCAGCAAGCGGTCGGTGAAGACATGGCCGCGCTCGGGATCGGCGCAGAGCTGGATTTCATCGATAGCCAGAAACGCCACAGACCGATCCCGCGGCATGGCTTCCACGGTGCACAGGAAATAGCGGGGATTGGCGGGAACAATCCGTTCCTCGCCGGTGATCAGGGCCACAGCACCCGCGCCCTTGAGGGCGACCACACGGTCATAATTCTCCCGCGCCAGCAAACGCAGCGGAAAACCGATCATCCCGCTTTCGTGACCCAGCATCCGGTCAATCGCAAGATAGGTTTTGCCGGTATTGGTGGGCCCCAGGACGGCTTTGACGGGAGGTTTGTGTTGGAACGACATGCGACAACATCCCGTCTCCGGCAACGGATTGCAACTGCCGTAGCGATGCACAAATAGATGGCAATTGGGGGGGTTGCTGTCTGCAGCCACCAATGGCTTAGTCGCGGTATCATTGCAGCTAATCCGCTGGAGCCAGAACGTGAGTCCCGATCAAACGAGCAAGACCCCATCTGCCGTCATCTATTACATGCCCGACGGTTACAGCATGGCGGGACGCCGTCTGATGGGACGCCAATCCGCCGGCGCGAGTTTTCTCACCGGCTACGCGCGCTATGCGCGGGAACGCAACCTCGTCTGCATGGCGCCGGATCGCAAGGCTGCCGAGAGCTTTGCGGACTCCGTACGCTCCTCCGCGCTGGATAGAAATCGCCCGGTCCAGAGCGCCCGATGGATTCCACTCGACAACCCCGAACGGATTGCCGAAACCGGCTGTCTCTACTATCCCAGCCCCACCATCAGCGATCAGGCCTGGCTCAGACGGCGGCACGGTCAGCGCGGCTGGAGCATATGTGGCATCACCCACACCACCGCCAGCGACACGGTG
>JAURLR010000125.1 GCA_030831135.1 Alphaproteobacteria bacterium | reverse complement strand
CCGTGGCGTTCGGGCGAACACCAGACCATGCCTTCGCTCCAGACCACCAGTTCACGCAGTTCCCGAACCTTGGGATGATTTTCGTCGGCGTCATCGGGCAGCGGCAGGCCGGTCGGGTCGAACATCCGGGTTTCCGCCCCCAGATGCTCGAGAATTCGCGCTGCTTCCTGATTGACGAGGCGGCTGAAGGACCGTGCCCGCAACGAACCGTGGAGCAGCAGGATACGTGGCTTGTGGGATGCGGTCTCCGGGGACAGCAACTTCTCGCTGTCCGCCGGTCCGGATATCGACTTGTCCAGATTCGGGGTCGGGTCCAAAGGCTCTACCAATGAGACAACTCCATGGCGGATGACAGTTCGGTGACACCCCGTCATCCCCAAAAGACAAAGGGCCGGCGATTTCTCGCCAACCCTGAAATTTTGGTGGGTGCACAAGGACTCGAACCTTGGACCCGCTGATTAAGAGTCAGCTGCTCTACCAACTGAGCTATGCACCCACCGTGTGCTTTGGAAGCGGCGCGGATATACCATCCGCACCCCCTCTTGTCGATACGCCGGGGCGCGAAATCGGGGCGTTCAGGCCAGTCCGCCCCGGCGGTTGATATACATGTCCCGGTGGAGCCAGCAGCTCATGATCAGGCCGAAGCCGATCAGCACCGTCAGCATGGCCGTACCGCCATAGGAGATCAGCGGCAGCGGCACCCCGACCACCGGCAGGATACCCATCACCATCGCGATATTGATGAAGACATAGAGGAAGAAGTTGACCGACAGCCCCATGGCCAGCAGGCGGGCAAACTGGCTGCGGCAGCGAAATGCGATGAAGATGCCATAGGCGATCAGCAATCCGTAGAGCGCGATCAAGCCCACCCCCCCGATCAGGCCGAATTCCTCGGCCAGCATGGTGAAGATGAAGTCGGTCTGTTTCTCGGGCAAAAAGTTCAGATGGCTCTGTGTTCCTTCCAGGAATCCTTTTCCGAACATGCCCCCCGAGCCCAGCGCGATCTTGGACTGCAGGATGTGGTAGCCCGATCCCAGCGGATCATTTTCCGGGTTGAGAAATGTGAAGATGCGCTGTTTCTGATAGGCGTGCAGGAACTGCCACGCCATCGGGACGGCGGCCGCAACCCCCGCGGCCACCACGCCGAATTGCCACAGGCGCGCGCCGCCGAGCCAGAACATCGCGCCCCCCACCATCGCCACCACCATGGCCGTGCCCAGATCGGGCTGGCGCAGGACGAGTGCGATCGGCGCCACGACAATCAGGACCGGTATCCATAGGTTGCGCAGGCGACCGGCCTCGTCCACATCAAAGCCATGGAAATAGCGGGCCAGCGCCAGGATCACGGCAATTTTCATGACTTCTGACGGCTGCAGCTGGAAAAATCCCAGATCGAGCCAACGCTGGGCCCCCATGCCGATGGACCCCATGATCTCCACGGCCGCCAGAAGTCCCAGGCAAATCGCGTATATCGGATAGGACGCCCGCAGCCACAGTCTTATATCCACCAGCGCCACGACCAGCATCATGGCAAGCCCGACGCAGAAACGCGAGAACTGGCGCGACGCCCAGGGGTCAAAGCTGCCATTCGCGGCCGAATACAGCATCGCAAAGCCGATGGATGCGGTCAGCACGATCAACAGCACCAGTTCCCAGTTCAGGTGCAGGAGCTTTTGACGAAGCGTGGGTTGCGATGTGCCGAATTGCGACATGATGCGCCTCTAGGTGCCCTGCCGGGAGGGACCGCGCAGCCCGGCAACATCCGCACCCGGCGCCAGCTTTGCCGGGTCACGTTCCAGGGTTTCGGTCAGGATGTCGCGCGCGATCGGTGCGGCAACAGACGACCCGCCGCCGCCATGCTCCACCACCACCGCAATCGCGTAGCGTGGCTTTTCGACCGGCGCGTAGCCCACGAACAAGGCGTGATCGCGGAATCGCCAGGGAAGTTCATCATTCGTCCGGACGCCCCCTTCACGCTCGCGGCGGGTAATCCGGCGCACCTGCGCGGTCCCCGTTTTTCCCGCCATCGACAGGCCAGGCACCTTGATGCGGGCGGCATGCGCTGTTCCACGGGGGTCCAGCGTGACCTCTGCCATGGCCTTCATCATCAGGTCCAGATGCCCGGCATCCACGCCGATCGAGACCTGTTCGCGCGGCACGCGCTCGGTCAGATCCCCGCGGCGGGTCACGTCACGCGCGATATGCGGGAAGACCGCTTTTCCCCCATTGACCATGCGCGCCGTCATGGTCACCAGCTGCAACGGGGTCGTGAGTACGAACCCCTGCCCGATCCCCGCCACCAGGGTTTCGCCGAGCACCCAGGGCTGACCAATGACCGCCCGCTTCCAGGATTTGGTCGGCACGAGTCCGGTACGCTCACCGGGGACATCGAGCCCCAGATCGGTGCCCAGCCCGAAACGTGACGCCATTTCGGCGATCTTGTCGATCCCGACCTTGCGGACAATCTCGTAATAGTAGACGTCGCAGGATTCCGAGATGGAACGGACCAGATCCACATGGCCGTGGCCATGGCGCTTCCAGCAATGGAATTTGCCGTCCCCAAGCTCCAGATGGCCGGGGCAGAAAAAGCTCGTCTTCGGCGTGATCACGCCTTCTTCGAGAGCCGCAAGCGCCACCACCATCTTGAATGTCGAACCGGGCGCATATTCACCCGCGATCGCCTTGTTTCGCAACGGCGCGCGTTCATTGTCTGCCAGCGCCCGCCATTGGGCGTTGCTCAACCCTTCGGTAAAGGCATTGGGATCAAAACTCGGCGTCGATGCCTGCGCGATCAGCCCACCGGTTTCGATATCCATGACCACAACCGCCCCGGATTCATCGCCGAGACGGCGCATGGCGGAACGCTGCAATGCCATGTCCATGGTCAACACGACATCGCGGCCGGCATCGCCTTCCTGTCGGTCAAGTTCGCGGATCACCCGCCCGACCGCATTGACCTCCAGCTGGCTGGCGCCTGCCGTGCCCCGCAACGGCTTGTCGAAAGCCCGCTCAACCCCGCTGCGCCCGATCCGGAAACCGGGAAGTTCGAGCAGCGGGTCACCGGTCAGATCTTCACGCCGGGGTGCGCCGACATAACCAAGCACATGTGCGGCAGCGATGCCGTTGGGATAAAACCGCCGTTCGCTAACATCGATGGTCACACCCGGCAGATCCGGCGCATTGACTTCGAGCCGCGCCACATCCTCCCATTCCAGGAACTCCCGCACCGTGACAGGAACGAATTTCTTCTTCCGACGGATTTCCTTGAGAATACGCGTCTTCTCATCGGCATTGATCGGAATGATCATGGCGAGCCGGTCGAGCACCGCCGAGACATCGGGGGTATTCTCGGATTTTATCAGTACCCGATAATTCTGCTCGTTGATGGCAACCGGAACCCCGAACCGGTCGAGAATCCGGCCGCGCGAGGGAGGAAGCAACCGCATGTTGATGCGGTTTTCCTCGGCCAGCATGTGATAACGCTCGGATTCGACGACCTGCAGATAGTACATCCGGCCCACAAGGGCCGCGAGAAGACCGAACTGGCCGCCGGCAAGCAAAGCCGCGCGGCGGGTGAAAAACCGCTGACGGTCATTGTCGCGGCTGTTCATGATGGCTCCGTTGCGCCAACCAGCCATCGCTGGCTTCGCAGCAGGAACCACGCAACCACCGGGAACACCACAATCGTCAGCCCGATACTGGCCAGCACGACATCACTGGGCAGAACGGCCCCCCGCAGGGCTGACGCGATGATCCAGGTCAGAGCACCAGCCACGGGCGCCACGATGGCGAACCCGCTCCAGAAAATCCAGAACGGCTTCCCGACCAGAAAACGTCTCTGGCTCAGCACGAAGGCATGGGTGAGAAGATAAATCATCGCCGTGAGCCCAAACGGTGCGCCGATCAGGGCATCCTGAAACAACCCGATCGCAAAAACGAGGATCCGCGGCATCAGGTCTGGTCGGAACACCACCCAGTAATAGACCCCCATCAGGGGCAATGCGGGTGCGATCTCGGTGTAGTAGGGAAACGGCAGGTGAAGATGGGCCAGAAAGACGAGAAAAACCGTGGTCACCCCCGGCACCACACGGCGCGCCAGGTCGCCAAATGTGCCAATCCCGGGCTGGTTCATTTTGCTGTCCCGGTGGCGGTTGCCGCTTTATCGACCGCGGGCACCTTCTCGGGGGGCGGCAGAATGCCCTCGACCCCGTAATCGAGGATACGTGCCTCACTCAGCCGGGCCAGATCGACAACCGGCTGCAGCACGATGCGCGTCTCACTGGCTTCCGAAATGGTGCCGATGGGCAATCCCGGCGGGAAAACGCCTCCATCGCCAGATGTCACCACCCGGTCCCCCACCGAGACCGGCGAGTTGGTGGCCAGATAGGTAACAGCGGGCCAGCGGGAGTTGTTTCCTGTGACAATCACGCGGTCCCCGGTCGATTCAACAATCGCAGGGATACGCGAGTTCAGGTCGGTCATCAGCAGGACGCGCGCCGACCGATCACCAACTTCCGCGATACGACCAACCACCCCCGCATGAGAGACGACGGCCTGCCCGCGTTGGACAAAGTGGCGTGCGCCAGCGTTGATCAGAAGGCTGTGGAAAAATCCACCACCGGTATCGGCGATGACCCGGGCGGTCACGGCGCGCGGCGCCATCTCGGGAACGTATTCAAGCTGCGCGCGCAGCGTGGCGTTTTCAACTTCCAGCTGGCGCGCCGCCTGCATCCAGCGGATCAGGCGTTCGTTTTCCTGGCGCAACCGTTCGTTCTCGGCATGAACCACGAAGAAGTTCCGCACCGAACGAGAAACCTCCTGCCCGGCTTCGACCGGGCGCGACATCACCGAAAGGATCGGCGCCACGCCATCGACGATAAAGATGCGCGCATTCTGCAAGGCGCCGGTTTCCGCCTTGCTGAGCAGCATCAGCGCAAAGGCAAACGTAAGCAGGACAAGAAATGCAAAGCGCTGCCCCCAGATTCTGACCGGTACGGCCAGACCTGCAACTGACATGCTCGCATTACGTTTTACCACCAGACTATCCTGTCTCCCGGGCTCTCGCCGTTACCCGGTTACGGGTCAGTACATACTGACCAGTACATCCTTCAATCGTTTGAACTCCTCGAGCGAACGGCCCGTCCCCCGCGCCACACAGGTCAACGGATCATCTGCGATAAACACCGGCAGACCCGTTGCATGCCGCAACACATAATCCAGATTTCCCAGCAGCGCACCGCCACCCGTCAGCACAATGCCCTTGTCGACAATATCTGCCGACAGCTCCGGGGGTGTTTGCTCGAGCGCGACCTTTACCGCGTCAATGATAGCGCTGATCGGCTCAGCCAGACTTTCTGCAATCTGGCGTTCGGAAATCACGATTTCCTTGGGCACGCCATTCACCAGATCGCGGCCCTTGATCTCCATGGTCCGACCTTCACCGTCTTCGGGCGGGCAGGCAGACCCGATTTCCTTCTTGATCCGCTCGGCGCTGGACTCACCCACGAGCAGATTGTGGTTGCGCCGGATGTAGCCGATGATCGCCTCATCCATCGTGTCGCCACCGACGCGGACGCTGCGGGAATAGACAATTCCGCCCAGCGAAAGCATGGCAACTTCCGTGGTGCCGCCGCCAATATCGACGACCATGGACCCGGTCGGCTCGGTGACGGGAAGGCCCGCACCAATGGCAGCTGCCATCGGCTCCTCGATCAGATACACCTTGCGTGCACCCGCGCTTTCAGCAGATTCCTGAATGGCCCGGCGTTCAACCGCCGTCGAGCCCGACGGTACGCAGACCACGATCAGGGGGCTGTAGAAACCGCGCCGGTTGTGCACCTTGCGGAT
>JAURLR010000124.1 GCA_030831135.1 Alphaproteobacteria bacterium | reverse complement strand
GCTTTCGGTTCGGGGCCGTAACAAGGACGTGCGGGGACGGAAAAGACAAGGTCTAAAGAGCCGCGACCCGGTTGCCCGGATGCCGTTCCAGACGACCTGCCAGTTCGAGTTCGAGCAGGATTGTCCGTACAACAGGGGCGGTTAATTGGCACTGCCGCACGATTTCGTCAACCGCGACAGGTTCGGGCGACAAACATTCGATGACCGCCTGACGGGTTTTTGAACCATCGGAATCCAGGTCCATAGGCGGTTGAATCGGTGCGATGTTTCCGTGATCGGGTGTTTTTCGCGGCAGGTTCAGCATGGGCCGGACGACTTCGAGTATGTCCTCGGCATTGTGGGCCAGGGTCGCGCCCTCACGGATCAGGCGGTTGGCGCCGTAAGAACGCGGATCGAGCGGCGAGCCGGGTATGGCGAGGACATCGCGGCCCTGTTCACCGGCCATGCGTGCGGTGATCAGTGACCCGGAACGCTGGGCAGCTTCGACGATGACAACGCCCAGCGACAGGCCCGAAACGATCCGGTTGCGGCGCGGAAAGTGCCGGGCCTGAGGTTTGAGACCCGGCGGCATTTCGCTGACCACGGCACCGGATTCGACAACGCGCTGATAGAGGCCGTCATTTTCGGGCGGGTAGATTACGTCGACGCCACCGGCCATCACGGCGACCGTGTTCCCTTGCGCGGTGAGCGCCCCGTTATGAGCGGCCGTGTCGATGCCACGCGCCAGCCCGGACACAATCGAAACCTGTGCGGCGGCAAGATCGCTTGCGATGGTCTCGGCAATCCGTCGCCCGTTCGCCGAGGCATTGCGGGCACCGACAATGCCGATTCCGGGAAGCTGGAGGATTGCTGGATTACCGCGCACACAAAGCGCGGGCGGTGCGTCATCGATCTGGGCGAGGGAAACCGGATATGCGGGTTCGCCGAGGGTTATGAGCTGCGCGCCGAGCTGGTCGATCTGCGCCAGCTCATCCTCGATTTCAGCCGGTTCGGGAATCCGGATGTTGCGTTTGCCCGCGCGGCCCGCCATATCGGGCAGTCCGTCGAGTGCATCGGTGGCCGACCCGAAATGCGCCATGAGTTCACGCCACGTGATCGGACCGACCGTAGCGGTCCGGATCAGGCGCAGGCGGTCGCGCCGCTCGGTCTGGGAGATGGCTTCAGGTTTCACATCCGCGAGGATGAACCGGTCATCGCGGCGCGGTCAACTCGAAGCGCCGGAACGCTTCAGTCGGATGCGGGTTTCCGCGCCGCGAAGCAGGCGCCTGATGTTGCTGGCGTGGCGACTCCAGACCAGCACGGCAAGGAAGATTGCCACTCCGGCGACCTGTGGCCCACCCAGATACCAGCCCAGCACCGGGGAAGCGGCAATTGAGACAAGCGCAGCGAGCGACGAGTAACGCAGGATCAGCGCGATAGCGAGCCAGCTTGCCAGAGTGGCGAGCCCGGTCAGTCCTGACAGGCCGAGCAGCACACCCATGGTGGTGGCCACGCCCTTGCCGCCGCGAAAGCCGAGCCAGACCGGGAAGAGGTGTCCAAGGACAACGGCCAGGCTGGTAAAAAACGCAACATCCGGGCCGAAATAGACGAACGGTACGAAGACGGCGAGGAACCCTTTCGCCATGTCCAGAAACAGCGTGCCCGCGCCCAGCGCCTTGCCGCCTGTGCGTAGCGCGTTTGTGGCGCCGATATTGCCGGACCCGGATTTTCGCAGATCACCCTTGCCCATGAGTCGGGCCAGAATCAGGCCGAAGGGGATACTGCCCAGCAGATAGGCTGCCAGAATCATCGGCAGGAAAATCTCCCAGCCGTAGATCACATTCTTCCAGTCCGGAATGGAGAACGTCGCCTGAAAACCGCTCCAGTAGAAAAGCAGCGGGCTTGCACCGTCTTCGACCATGGGTTCCTCCCGGGCTAGGCGTCGCGCAGGTAGATCGTGCGGCCATCAACGACCGTACGGATCACCTGGCCCTGCACCAGCCGGCCGTCGAAGGGCGAATTCTTCGACTTGGATGTGAAGCTGTCGGGCTCGATCCGTGTCGGACGGTCGGGGTCGAAGATCACCAGATCGGCCGAGGTGCCCGCCGCCAGTCGCCCGGTGGGCAGCTTGAGCAGGGCCGAGGGGGCCGAGGTGACCTTGGCAAGCGCCTCGGGCAGCGAGAGGTGGCCGTTGTGGACCAGCTCCAAAGTCAGGGCGAGCAGGCTTTCCAGCCCCGATGAACCGAATTCGGCAAGCTCGAAGGGGAGCCGTTTGGATTCCTGATCCTGCGGGAAATGATCCGACGCGATGCAATCAATGGTGCCGTCTGCCAGACCGGCCACCACGGCCTGACGGTCATCTTCAGTGCGCAGGGGGGGCGAGAGCTTGGCGAAAGTGCGGTATTCGCCGACCGCGAGTTCGTTGAGCGCAAAGTAAGGCGGGGCCGTATCGCAGGTCACGCGCAGGCCCTCGGCCTTGGCCGCGCGAATGCATGCCACACCTTCGGCGGTGGACACATGAGCAGCATGATAGCGCCCGCCCGTCATCCGCACGAGCGCAATGTCGCGGTTGAGCATGATGGTCTCGGCCTCGCGCGGAATGCCCGGAAGCCCCAGTCGGGTGGACAGCTCGCCCGATTGCATGACCCCGCCACTCGAAAGGTTGGGCTCTTCGGCGTGCTGAACAATCAGCGCATCGAAGGCAAGCGCGTATTTCAGCGCACGCGCAAGCGTCTTGGCGTTGACGACGGAGCGGCGACCATCGGTAAAGGCAATCGCGCCTGCCTGCCTGAGCAGGCCCATCTCGACGAGTTCGTCGCTGTTGCCCCCGCGGGTGATCGTGGCATAGGCAAAGACTTTGACGAGTTTCACGTCACGCGCGCGGCGAGCGACAAATTCCAGAACCGAGACATCATCAATCGGGGGGTCGGTGTCGGGAAGGGTCACCACGGCGGTCACGCCGCCTGCTGCAGCAGCATGGCTGCCGCTGTCGATGTCTTCCTTGTGCTCGGCGCCGGGCTCGCAGAAATCGACCCGCATATCAACCAGCCCCGGCGCTAGAACCGCGCCGCCGCAATCCACGATCTCGGCATCGTCGGGGCGGCCGCCGTTGAAGATGTCCGGGCCCATGGCCATGATCTTGGTGCCGTCGGTCAGCACACCACCCGACGGGCTCGCGGCATGGTCGATGCGAGATGCCGGGTCAATCACGCGTGCATTGATATAGGCAACCTTGCCGCTCATGGGGTGTCTGCCTGGCGTTTGCGGGTGAGCACATCAAGGCAGGCCATGCGCACGGCCACACCCATTTCCACCTGTTCGCGGATCAGCGAGCGGTCGATGTCGTCGGCCACGTCGGAATCGATCTCCACGCCGCGATTCATCGGGCCGGGATGCATGATCAGGGCATCGGGTTTGGCGTGCTGCAGCTTGTCGTAATCCAGCCCGTAGAACTTGAAGTATTCGTGCACGGAGGGAACGAAGGATCCCTCCATACGCTCACGCTGCAGGCGCAGCATCATGACGATGTCGCAATCCTCCAGCCCGGCGCGCATGTCATGGAAGACCTCGACGCCCAGCCGTTCCATGGCCGGCGGGATGAGCGTTGGCGGTGCAATCACCCGCACCCGAGCGCCCATGGTCTGCAACAGATAGATGTTCGAGCGCGCCACCCGCGAATGGGCGACATCGCCACAAAGCGCTACCAGCAGACCCTGCAAATGGCCCTTGTGGCGACGGATGGTCAGGGCATCCAGCAAGGCCTGTGTCGGGTGTTCGTGGCTGCCATCGCCACCATTGATGACGGCGCAGTTGACCTTCTCCGAGAGCAGCTTCACGGCCCCGGCATTGGAATGTCGAACGGCCAGCGCATCGGCGTGCATGGCGTTCAGGGTCATCGCCGTGTCGATGATCGTCTCGCCCTTCTTGATCGAGGAATTCGCAACAGCGATGTTGATCACATCGGCGCCCAGCCGCATGCCGGCCAGTTCGAAACTGGTCCGTGTGCGGGTCGAATCCTCGAAGAACAGATTGATCAGTGTCTTGTTGCGCATCAGGTCGAGCTTGTCGCCGCGTGCGCGGTTGTGCTCGGCATAGGCATTGGACAGATCGAGCAGGTAGCCGATCTCATCTGGAGAAAGCTCCTGGATGCCCAATAGATGACGATGGGGGAAGGGGATTTCCGCCGGCAAGTTCGGGACGGAGATGCCTGTGGTGGCTGCAGTCATTAAAGCGGGAATATAGGGACGTGACTCTGCCAAATGCAAGCACGGCCTGATGTCCCGGAAATCCGGGTGTTTTCGTGGTTCTGGCGGCGCACCCGACGCTCTGCTAGAAGGCTGAGAGGAACTCAGGCGGCCAAACGGGGAGCCGGAACATGAAAGCGGTGATTTTGGCAGGCGGGCGCGGCACGCGCCTTTCGGAAGAAACCGGCCTGCGTCCAAAGCCGATGATCGAGATCGGCGGCTGGCCGATTCTCTGGCACATCATGAAGATCTACGGCCATCACGGGATCACCGATTTCGTGATCTGCCTCGGCTATCGCGGCTACATGATCAAGGAGTATTTCGCGAACTACGTGCTGCACTCTGCCGACGTGACCGTTGATCTCGCCAACAATGACATCGAGTACCATTCCGGCGCGGCCGAGCCCTGGAAGGTCACCCTTGTGGATACCGGCGAGGACAGCCAGACCGGTGGCCGGATCGGCCGCGTGGCGGATTACCTCGACGGCGAACGCTTCTGCCTGACCTATGGCGACGGGGTTGCGGATATCGATGTGAAAGCCAGCATTGCCTTTCACGAGGCACAGGGCCTGCGTTGCACCATGACCGGCGTGCGACCGCCGGGCCGGTTCGGGGCGCTAGAGATGGACGGCAACCGGGTCTCGCGCTTCGCTGAGAAACCGCGCGGCGATGGGGCTACGATCAATGGCGGTTTCTTCATCTGCGAGAACAACGTCCTCGATCTGATCGATGGCGATGATTGCGTGTGGGAACAGAGCCCGCTGACAAGCATGGCCGAGGCCGGTGAACTGGCCGCCTATCGCCATGACGGCTTCTGGCAGCCGATGGACACCCTGCGCGAAAAAAACCAGCTCGAAGCGCTCTGGGATTCGGGCAAGGCACCGTGGAAGGTTTGGAGCTAAGATTTTTGGGGGCGAACTCGCTCGAGAGAATGTTGCGTCCCAATTTTTGTCATTGCGAGGCGCGCAGCAACGAAGCAATCCAGTTGACTGCTGGATCGCCACGCCCCTTCGGGGCTCGCGATGACGGAATTTAGACCCGCACGTTTTCTTTTGATTTTCCCTTCTTCGTCATGGCCGGACTTGATCCGGCCATGACGGTTTTGTTGACACCCGCCCCTACCGCTTCGGTCCGAACTCCGCGTGGTACTGCTGCAAGAGCGCCTCGACCTCGGTGAGGTCACGCTCGAGAAATCCCGGGGTGAGGTTCACCGAACCCTGGGCGATGAAGGACATCATCCCGATCAGCCAGCGGCGAGGCGCGGGGACACGCTCGATCACCGCGTCCCGGTCGCGCAACTCCAGCGCAATATGGCGGACCAGATAGTTCTTCTTCTGGGCGATGCTCGTGATCTCGTGCCAGTGGATGCCGCCGACCCCGGTGATCGCGGTGTTGTCGTAAATCCCTTCGGGGCCGACGATCAGCGAGGGCGCGCGCACCGCCAGCCGCCAGAGCGCATAGATTTCGAGAATTCCGAAATAGACCACCACGGCGGCCCCGATAATCCGGGGCATCGGCGCGGTCTCGGCGACCAGCAGCAACCCGGTAAAAATGAAAGCCGCGTAAAGCACGACATTCACCAGCACCCGCCAGCGCGCGGGATAGATGAGCAGCTCTGGAAGATTGGTTTTTTTCGCCATCACGTGTTCCGCATGAAATCCATGAAGTTCTGCAGGATGATTGAGGCCGCCATCTTGTCGATGACTTCGCTGCGGCGCTTGCGGTTCATGTCGGCCTGATCGATCAGGACCCGCTCGGCTTCGGCGGTGGTCAGGCGTTCGTCCCAGAAGGTGATCGGCAGGTCGAACTTTCCATCCATATTGGTGGCAAAGGCGCGGGTCGATTGGGCGCGGGGGCCTTCCGATCCATCCATGTTGCGGGGCAGGCCCATGACCAGCCCGCCGACACCTTTTTCGGTGATGATTGCCCGCAGCCTTTCGGCGTCCGGTGTGAACTTGGTGCGTTGGAGGGTTTCGAGCGGGGAGGCCACCATGAAGCCCGAATCCGAGAGCGCCAGACCGATGGTCCGGGTGCCCAGGTCAAAGCCCAGCAATCGTGCGCGCGGCGCCAGCGCGGCTTTCATTTCGGTAGGTGCAACAATGGCCATGGCCCGTTCTACGCGGCTGCAAGGCTGGACGTCCAGTCGTCTGGATTTGGTCAAGGGCACCTTGCAATTATTAATATAAGGTGTTCATAATTTAGGTCTTATTAATGAAGTTGCGGTACTATTATATGAAGGCGTTTATTCGGTCTCGATCATACTGATTGATGCAGATCATTGCGTGAGCGAACTGATTGAGATTTTTGCTTGCCTGCAATGAAGTAGCCGGGCCTGGCTCGGGAAATTGAGTAGTGCAGAAAAATCGTTTTGCTCAAATTCTGTTCGGTTTTTTGGCGCGATTGCCACTTTGCCGTAGCTGTACCGTTCCAATAGCCTTTGCGGTCTTGGCACTGCCTGTTTTCATCCTGATTGCCATGCATGTGATGAACTCGGAGCAGGAGAGTGCGACCCGAACTCTTGTTCAGGTTACGCAGACCCAGAACGAGAACATGGCGCGTACGCTGGCAAACACCTACCAGGAACCGATCTCGTATCTGCTGGCATTCGATATCGGGGATGCACCTGAACTACTGCCGATTGCGATCCGCAGGTCGGGCCTTGGCTTGATTGTTCGGGATGCAATTGCGAACACAAGCGTTTCCAACCTCAAGTTGTATGACAATAGTGGTGTGACGTTGTTTTCGTTGGATGAGGACAATCTGGGGGAAAATGTCTCAGCTTGCGAATGTTTTGCGTAAGCGAGAAGCGGAAAAACGTTAAGTGAACTCATTCGGGTCGGAGATGGACACCATCATGACGACGCAGAGGTGCACGCGAAAGCAGAGGGGGATATTCTGACGACAATGATCCCGTTTAGCGTGAAGTCTGAAAGCCTCGTGGCTGCAGATGGCATTCTTGAAATTCAGTCTGACGTTTCAAACCTGCTTGCTACGATTGATGCCTCTACCAAGCGCACTGAGATCAGTATCGGCGTCCCGCTTGCCATCCTCTATCTGATGATGGTGTTCATAGTTTTCTCAATTCAAATGTCGAGGATGCGGACGAACGAGCGCGCCATGCAGTTGGCCTCGAAACTGGCCGAAACGGATGCTGCGAACAAGGCCAAGTCGGAATTCCTGTCCCTGATGAGCCATGAGTTGCGAACGCCGCTCAATGCCATTATCGGGTTTTCGCAACTGATCGACCAGAACGAGCAGGACAAAGCCGAATCCGAGAACGGCACCTATGCCAGAACCATTTATGACAGCGGACATCACATGCTGCGCCAGATCACGTCGATTTTGGACATGACCGCCATCGAACTGGGCGAGCTGGAGATGGAACTTGCGCCCATGCATATCGAGGATGCTGCCCGGCAGGCGATATCCCGGGTTCAGGACACCTTCGATCAGAGTCTGGTGACCCTGACGGTCCATAACTCTCCCGCGCTTCCCCGAGTCATGGGCGATATGGGGCGTCTCCAGCAGGTCTTCGAAAACCTGCTGAGCAACGCCGCCCGCTTTACCCCGGCCGGTGGCGAGGTCGATGTTGTCTTCGCCACCGAACCGGGCGGCTGGATCTGTGTCGGGATCAAGGACACCGGGGTCGGTATGACGCGGGAGCAGATCGAACGCGCGCGATTGCCGTTCCAGCAGACCTGGAACGGCCTGTCGCGAGAAGCCGATGGTGCCGGGCTGGGCCTGACCATCGCGGACAAGATCATCATCCAGATGGGGGGCGAACTGGTCATCGAGAGCCTGCAGGAGGTCGGCACGAAGATTGTTGTACGGCTTCCCGCCCTTGATGAAGAGCCATCTGCAACCCGGACCCGTCCGGAGCTTGCCATCGCTGAATAGCCTTCGCCGGTTTTCCAAACAGCATGATTGCCGATGAAACGGCACGGTGATAGCTTCCGCGCCGAATTCCGAACCCGAACTTTTCGATCCGATATGGCCCTCGACACCGATACCGTACGGCGTATTGCCAAGCTCGCCCGCCTTCATGTGGATGAAGACAAGCTGGCACCGCTGGCCGATGAACTGAACAACATACTGGGCTGGGTCGAACAGCTCGATGAGGTCGACACAGAGGGCGTCGCGCCGATGACCAGCGTTGTCGAGATGGTCCAGCGCCTGCGGGTCGATGCGGTCACGGACGGCCATGTGCAGGACAAGGTTCTCGCGAACGCTCCGGCCGAAGCCGACGGGTTCTTCGTGGTGCCCAAGGTGATCGAGTAATGGCTGCGCTGACCGATCTGACGATAGCCGAAGCCGGTGCGGCGCTTGCGAAGGGCGACTTTACCGCACGCGAGCTGACCGATGCCTATCTGGCGGCGATGGAAACCGCGCGCGGCCTGAATGCCTATATCGAGGAAACCCCCGAACGTGCCCGGGTCATGGCGGACGCGTCCGATGCGCGCCGCGCGGCCGGCAAGGCCAACGGTCCGCTCGATGGCATTCCGCTGGCGATCAAGGATCTGTTCTGCACCGAAGGCGCATTGTCCACGGCAGGC
>JAURLR010000010.1 GCA_030831135.1 Alphaproteobacteria bacterium | reverse complement strand
GTTTCTGTGACAAAAGACCGTAATTGGCGATGGTGCCACCATCCGCGAGGCAATCTGCAAGGTGCTGGGTGGAATCACCCGCCACGGCATCGATTGCCAGCCGGATGGGCGCGCCACCCGTCGCAGCTTTCACGCGCTCGCCCAGATCGGGCACATCAACAGCACAAATGTCGCCTCCGGCCTTTGCGATGAAATCATCCAGACCTTCCCGCCGTACGACGTTGACGGTTTTCAGGCCATAGATCTTGGCCAGTTGCATGACATACTGACCGACCGCAGAGTTGCCCGCGTTCTGGATGACCCAGTCACCGGGTTCGAGATCGATCACGCTCTTGAGGAGCAGCCACGCCGTTGGCGGGTTCGCCATGATCATCGCGAACTGGATGGGGTCGCCGGTCGTCGGGAACTTCACCGCGATATTGGCTGCCTTGACCACCAGTTGCTGCCGCCATGTTCCCGAATAGGGGGGGATCATGACCCGATCACCAACCTTTACATTGGTAACGTTCCGACCGATCGCACCGACGATACCGATCCCTTCCGCGCCGGGAACAGCGGGCAGTTCTGGTTGGACCCCGTAAACGCCCGAGAGGGTGAGCAGGTGAGACGGGTTGATTGCTGCTGCTTCTACATCGATCAGCGCGTCGTCATCCCCAACCGGGGCTGTTTCCATGTCGATATATTCGACAACATCGGGCGGGTTACCCGTTCGCGAAAACCGAACGGCCTTTTTCATGTCAGTCATGGCAGCGGCGTTCCGTGTGTCGGGTCAGTCCGCAGTGCGGATTTTGCCCACTTCATTGTCGACGATGACGGGTGTTTCAAAGATCGTGATATCGGGGTCCACGCCATAAAGGTTGCGGATCGCGGCGCGCCACGGTCCGCCCTCGGCATAGACCTTCTCTGCAGCCTCGCGGCTTTCCCAGGTGTAGACACCTCCACCGACGCCATTGTCCCCATCGAACACGAAGTTCTTGCGGATCAGGCCGGGCATGCCTTCAAATTTCGGCGCCACGTTCTTCATGTTGGTAAACACTTCGTCACGCGTGGTGCCGTCTTTGACTTTGAACTGAACAAGTGCGGTAATCATTGAACGTCTCTCCTGAGATTCTACACAATCGTTGGGGACATAGTGGTGCAATCGGTGCATCCGCACAACTCATCCCCGCGTTCGGAGTTCCCCGTTGACCCTTTCAGAAAGTCGCACGCCTGCGTGGCTGTCGCAGAACCTCCAGGGTATGGGGTGGATGATGGTGACTACGATCCTCATTGTCACCATGCACACGATGATCCGGCACCTGGCTGATCAGGGCCTGCATCCCTTTGAAATCGGATTTTTCCGGACGTTCTTTGGAGCGCCGGTCGTCGTGGTGCTGTTGATGAAGTACGGCTGGGGCATTCTCAAGACCGACCAGATCCGGATACACGGGATTCGTTCCTTCGGTCACGTTGCGGCCATGATGCTGTTCTTTCTGGGGCTGTCCATGACACCTCTGGCGACGGCGAATGCCCTGGCGTTCACCGCGCCGCTTTTTGCCACGGTCCTGGCCGTGATCGCACTCGGGGAAACGATCCGCTGGCGGCGCTGGGCCGCGCTGATCTTCGGGTTTGCCGGTACGCTGGTGATTATCCGTCCCGGCTTTGCCGATGTCGGAACCGGCCCGATTTTGGTGCTTGTCTCCTCGGCGATCTGGGCCGTGATCCTGATTGTCATCAAGACGTTGGGCAAGCGGGACAGCACACCGACCATCGTGACCTATATGGTGCTTTTCATGTCTCCGATCGCGCTCATCCCGGCGCTTTTCGTGTGGGTCTGGCCGACCTGGTCGCAGCTCGGCATTCTGCTTCTCATGGGCACAATGGGGACTGTTGCCCATTTGACCCTGACCCAGGCACTTCGGCTGGGCGAGGCGGCAGTGGTCATGCCGATGGACTTCTTCAAGCTGATCTGGGCCGCCGCATTCGGCGTATTGATTTTTGGCGAGTTTCCCACTCTTTACACATGGATCGGCGGTTTCATGATATTCGCCAGTGCGACCTATATCGCGCTCCGCGAACGTGCATTGTCACGCGCCCGATTTTCCGCCACCAAGGATGTCTGATGTTACCCAAAGCTCGAATTGGCGCTGTCGCGACGGCGTTTCCACCCTATGTCCTCGACCAGAAAGAGGTGGTTGAACGCGCCCGCGAGATGTTTGCGCCTGATGTTCCCGGCTTTGAGCGTTTCACCGATGCCTATCGCAATGCCGCCATCGAAACGCGTCACTCATGTGTTCCGATCGAATGGTATTCCCAGAAACACCCGTTCTCCGAGCGCAATGATCTGTTCATCGAAAACGCGGTTGAATTGCTGGCAGAGGTGTCCGAGAAGCTGTTCGCCGATGCGGGGATTGAGGCCAAGGATGTCGATGGTCTGGTGGTGGTGTCCACGACCGGGGTGGCGACGCCCAGTCTGGATGCGCTGCTGCTCGAACGCCTTCCGTTTCGTCGCGACGTCCAGCGCCTGCCGATCTTCGGTCTCGGCTGCGGCGGCGGGGTGACGGGACTGGCGCGTGCGGCACAAATGGCCATGACACGTCCCGAAAGCCGGGTGCTGTTTCTGGTCGTCGAGCTGTGCGGATTGACCTTCCGCGTCAACGACACCTCCAAGAGCAATGTGATCGCGACGGCATTGTTTGGTGATGGTGCAGCAGGGGCCTTGCTGGGGTGTGAGCTGGATGGTCCGGCGGTCAAGGCATGGGGTGAACACACCTGGAAAGATT
>JAURLR010000123.1 GCA_030831135.1 Alphaproteobacteria bacterium | reverse complement strand
GACTACCCGAACCAGGTCAACAATGTTCTGTGTTTTCCGCATATCTTCCGTGGCGCGCTGGATGTTGGCGCGACGGATATCAATGAAGAAATGAAAATCGCGGCAGTCGATGCAATCGCCCTTCTGGCGATGCAGGAAACATCGGATGTGGTGGCTTCGGCCTACGGGGGGCAGGTGGCGAAATTCGGGCCGGATTCCATCATTCCAAGTCCCTTCGACCCGCGCCTGATCGTCAAGGTGGCCCCGGCGGTGGCTCGTGCGGCCATGGAGTCCGGTGTGGCGACCCGTCCGATCACGGATTTTGACGCCTATGTCGAACAACTCAGCCGCTTTGTCTTTCGCTCGGACATGCTCATGCGCCCGACATTTGACCGGGCCAGAGCAGATATCAAGACGGTCGTCTTTGCCGAAGGCGAGGATGACCGCGTGCTTCGGGCGGCAAAAGCGGCAATCGACGAGGGGATCGCCCAGCCGATCCTGATCGGGCGGCCCGATGTCGTGCAGACCCGGGTCGAGCGGCTTGGCTTGAACTTCAATCCCGGCGTGGATTGCGAAGTGATCAATCCGCAAGACGATCCCCGGTATCGGGACTATTGGCAGCTCTATCATCAGCTAGCCCAGCGAAGCGGTGTGTCGCCCGATGAAGCGCGAACCCGCGTGCGGACGAATTCAACCGTGATTGCGGCACTGGCCGTGATGCGCGGGGATGCCGATGCGATGATCTGCGGCACTGAGGGGCGTTATGACCGGCACCTTCAGCACTTGCAGGACATCATCGGATATCAACCCGGCGTGCGGCAGATGTCGGCCGTTTCGGTGCTGATCCTGTCCAAGGGGACATTTTTCCTGACCGATACCTATGTGACACCCGACCCGACGGCCGAAGATGTTGCGGAGATGACCATTCTGGCCGCTGAACAGGTGCGCCGGTTCGGAATTGTGCCCCGGGTCGGACTGCTCTCGCACTCGAATTTTGGCAGTTCCAATTCGGCCTCGGCGCAGAAGATGCGGCTGGCGCGTAAACTGGTTGTCGAACGTACGCCCGAGCTTCAGGTCGAGGGCGAAATGCATGCTGATGCGGCGATTGACCACGATATTCGCGAGCGGATTTTCCCCGACAGCACACTGGAAGGGCAGGCCAACCTGTTGGTCATGCCCGATCAGGATGCTGCGAATATCGCGTTCAACCTTCTCAAGACACTCGCGGACGGATTGGCTGTGGGGCCAATCCTTGTCGGCGCTGCACGGTCGGCCCATATAGTGACTCCATCGGTCACGGCGCGCGGCCTGCTGAATATGTGTGCGGTCGCTGCTGTCGGGGCACAACACGCAGGCGTTCAGGACGGATAGACGGAATGTCGGATCAGGCACATATGAATCTGGAGGCCGTTGTCGACGAGCCCGAACGGGGATTCGGTGTCGACGAAGCGCTTGTGCGCGCCTGTGATGCCGCAATCGCCGATGATCGTATGGAGGAGGTTGACGCGCTGATCGCCGACCTTCACGCCTCGGACCTGGCTGACCTTCTGGAGGAACTGGCCGGGGAAAACCGGCGCAAGCTCCTCGAGAATGTGCGCGATCAGCTTGATCCGGAAGTTCTGACACACATGGACTACGTCGTCCGTGAAGAAGTTCTGGAAATTCTGGATTCGAAAGAGGTTGCCGCTGTCCTCTCGGAGCTGGACACCGACGACGCGCTCGATGTGTTCGAGGACATTCCCGAAGCTGATCAGGCCGGCGTCCTTCGGCAACTTTCGCCTTCGGACCGCGCCCTCCTTGAACAGGCGATGACCTATCCCGAGGACAGTGCCGGACGCCTGATGCAGCGCGAGCTGGTGACGGTTCCAAAGGATTGGTCGGTTGGCAACACAATCGATTATCTGCGCAATCGTGCGGCTAGCTTGCCGCGTGATTTCTATGAAATCTATGCCGTGGATGAGGAACGGGTTCCCGTGGGAACGATTCCGCTGTCCCGGCTGATGCGAAACCAGCGTGATGTGCGCATTGACGACATCATGTTGACCGATTTGCGTTCGGCCTATGTGGAGATGGATCAGGAAGAGGTCGCACTGATGTTCAGTCAGTACGCGCTCGTTTCCGCACCCGTTGTCAACGAAAACGGCCAGCTGGTGGGCGTGATCACAGCTGATGACGTGGTCCACGTCATTCAGGAAGAGGCGGAGGAAGATTTTCTGCGTCTCGGTGGCGTGCAGGAAGATGACTTCTACGAGGCGGTCTTCGAGACCACACGTGCCCGTTTCTCGTGGCTTCTGGTCAATCTGGGAACCGCCATTGTCGCCTCGCTTGTGATTGGCCTGTTTGATGCGGCCATCGAGCAGGTTGTGGCGCTGGCTATCCTGATGCCGATCGTCGCCTCCATGGGCGGGAATGCAGGAACCCAGACACTGACGGTGGCGGTGCGGGCGCTTGCCATGAAGGAGCTGACCCCGACCAATGCTGCTCGCATCGTGGGCAAGGAAGTCATTGTCGGTGGAATCAACGGCATTCTATTTGCTGCCTTGATCGGGCTTGTGACCTGGGCCTGGTTTGGCGATACGGCGATCGGACTGGTGATTGGTGCCGCGATGATCGTGAATCTTCTGATCGCGGGTTTTGCCGGGGTTGCGATACCGATCGTCCTTCAGAAATTCAAGATCGACCCGGCGATAGGATCGGCTGTCATCCTTACAACGATCACGGATGTGGTTGGCTTCATGGCATTTCTGGGGCTGGCGGCGATTGTCCTCCTATGAGTGAAACACGCATAGCGGCGCCTTTCGGGAGTTGGGAATCCCCGATTTCAGCGAGCAAGATCGCGGACACCACGATCTCGCTGGGTGGCATTTTTGTGGATGGAGACGATATCTACTGGCTTGAAAGCCGGCCCAGCGAAGCCGGTCGTGTGGTGCTGGTTCATGATTCCGGAGACCAGCCTGCCGATGTCACGCCCGAAGGGTTTTCGGTGCGGACGCGCGCTCATGAGTATGGTGGCGGGGCGGTGCTGGTGCGTGACGGTACGGTCTATTTCGTCAATGCCGAAGACCAGCATATCTACCGGCAGATGGCAGGCGCGCAGCCCCATATTCTGAGTGAAAGCGCCGGGGACCGGTTTGCGGATATGGTTCTTGATCGTGCCCGCGACCGTTTGATCTGCGTGCGCGAACGACATGGCGCAAAGGGAACCGAGAACGCGCTGGTGGCGATCTCTCTGGTCGACGGTACGGCAACGATTCTGGACGGGGCCCATGATTTTGTCTCGACCCCCCGGGTTTCGCCGGATGGGTCGCGTCTGGCATGGCTGAGTTGGGATTTGCCGGACATGCCGTGGGATGCGGCCACGCTCTGGGTGGCGGCATTCGAAACCGATGGTGGTCTGGACGATATCCTGCAGCTCGCCGGCGGCCAATCAGACTCCGTCTTTCAACCCGAGTGGCGCCCGGATGGCACGCTGGTATTCGCGCTGGATCGCAGCGGATGGTGGAACCTCCATGTCTGGGACGGGCAGGTGGTCTCCTGTCTGGTGTCCCGCAACGCGGAGTTCGCGCTCCCGCAATGGGTCTTCGGGATGCGGACCTACGACGTTCTGCCTTCGGGCGATATTGTCTGTGCCTACTCCCAAAACGGCCTTTGGCAGTTGGCGAAAATCACAGGCGGGCGGATGGAGGATATCGAGACTGCCTACCCGAGCATCTCGGCGGTG
>JAURLR010000122.1 GCA_030831135.1 Alphaproteobacteria bacterium | reverse complement strand
CCGATGTTGATGACCTGCGCGCCGAACATCTCGAAGCGCACTGGGCCTTCATGGATCAGTACGATACCCGCATGATCGCGCGTGGTCCGACCCTGACCGAAGATCGCACGGCACCGACCGGCTCCATGCACATTGTTGATCTGGAGAGTGCAGAGGAAGCGCAGCACTTTGCCCATGAAGAGCCCTATGCACGGGCAGGGGTTTTTGCCGATATCACCATCCGCCGATGGACCAATGCCCTCAAGCGAACCATGTGGGACTTCGAAAGCGATGGGAGCGTGCCGCGCTTTCTGTTTATCGGGCAGGGTCGCAGCGGCGAGGACGTGACGGCAAGGCGCAATCAACTGCTCGAGGCGCATCGGGCCTATCTGAATGCGCCGGGCCGGGTTGAGCGTGGCATCCTGCGTGGCCCCCTCTGGGATAAGTCCGGTGAGACCTGGGTGGGGAGCATCTTTCTTCTCGAAGCCCCGGACCGCGCCGCGATCCAAGCCTTTTTTGCCGATGAGCCCTACACCCGGGATGGCCTTTATACCGGGTTCGAAATCCTGCCCTGGCGCTTCGGTGGCCGCCACTGACGCTTTCTTTCCGGTGAAGCTGCGCAACCCGTTTTCCCAGCGCGGCAAATACTCTATACACGCCCGCGCAACCGAACCTACGGAACCGCGAAATGGCAAATTCCCAATACGTTTATGTGATGAAGGGCCTGACCAAGGCCTATCCCGGCGGCCGTAAGGTCGTTGAGGATGTCTGGCTCAGCTTCATGCCGGGCGCCAAGATCGGTGTGCTCGGTCTGAACGGCTCGGGCAAATCCACCCTGCTGCGGATCATGGCCGGACTGGATACGGAATTTCAGGGTGAGGCATGGGCTGCGGACGGCATTCGTGTCGGTTTCCTGCCGCAGGAGCCCGACCTGAACCCGGACAAGGACGTCCTGGGGAACGTCATGGAGGGCGTGGCTTCCACAAAGGCCCTGCTCGACCGGTTCAACGAAGTCAGCATGCGGTTCGGCGAGGATATGACCGCCGATGAGATGGATGCGCTGATTGCCGAACAGGCGGAACTGCAGAACGAAATCGATGCCGCGGATGCGTGGGAACTCGACCGTCAGATCGAAATCGCGATGGATGCACTGCGGTGCCCGCCCGGAGAGGCCGAAGTGACGAAGCTCTCGGGTGGTGAGCGCCGGCGTGTGGCGTTGTGCCGCCTGCTGCTCTCACGTCCTGACATGCTGCTGCTCGACGAACCGACCAACCATCTGGATGCGGAATCCGTGGCCTGGCTCGAACAGTTTCTTGAAGGATATCCCGGTACCGTCGTGGCCGTGACCCATGACCGGTATTTCCTCGACAATGTCGCCGGCTGGATTCTGGAACTTGATCGCGGCAAGGGCATCCCGTTTGAGGGCAACTACACGGGCTGGCTCGAGGCGAAGGAAAAACGCCTTGCACAGGAAGAACGCGAAGAGAGTGCCCGCCAGCGGACCATCAAGGATGAGCTGGAATGGGTGCGTCAGAGCCCGCGCGCCCGTCAGGCCAAGAGCAAGGCGCGTGTTGCCGCCTATGACAAGCTGGTGGCCAACAGTCAGGACCTGGCGCCTGAGCGTCAGCAGATCACGATCCCGCCCGGACCACGGCTTGGCGATCTG
Source organism: Alphaproteobacteria bacterium (assembly GCA_030831135.1). Lineage (GTDB taxonomy): Bacteria > Pseudomonadota > Alphaproteobacteria > UBA6615 > UBA6615 > JABJAG01. The sequence continues at coordinate 2,873 of JAURLR010000122.1, read as the reverse complement.
GTGCTGGAAGCCGAGAGCTTGCGCAAGGGGTTCGGGAACCATTTGCTGATTGATGATCTGAGCTTCCGGATGCCGCAGGGCGCCATTGTCGGCGTGATCGGGCCGAACGGGGCGGGCAAGACCACATTCTGCAAGATGGTGACATCTCACGAAGAGCCCGATTCAGGTTCGCTGCGGATCGGCGAAACCGTTGTTCTGGGTTACGTGGATCAGAGCCGGGATGCGCTCGCCGATAACAAGACCGTTTGGGAGGAAATCTCCAACGGGCTGGATGTCATCGAGCTGGGCAAACGTTCGGTGCAGAGCCGGGCCTATGTGGCCGGCTTCAACTTCAAGGGATCCGACCAGCAAAAGCGGGTGGGGCAGCTTTCAGGTGGTGAGCGCAACCGCGTTCATCTGGCCAAGGTCCTGAAGTCCGGGTCGAACGTGCTGTTGCTCGACGAACCGACCAATGATCTGGATGTTGATACGCTGCGGGCCCTCGAGGAGGCGCTTCTGGGCTTCCCCGGCAGTGCCATCGTGGTCAGCCATGACCGCTGGTTCCTGGACCGGATCGCAACCCATATTCTGGCGTTTGAAGGAAATAGCGAAGTTGTCTGGTTCGAAGGTAACTACGACGCCTATACCGAGGATTTACGCCGTCGGAAGGGTTCGGATGTTGATCGTCCGCATCGGATCAAGTTCAAGCCGCTTGAACGCTAGGGCAGGGACGCTCAGCTGCCGCCATCGCGGCGGCGCAGTTCTTCGATCAGGGCGGCGAGCGTGCGCCCGTTCTTGCTGACGACCGAGTTGAATTCGTCGCGCTGGGTTGTCGCCATGCTGATGCCTTCCAGCTTCACATCGACGATCTTGAACAGATCCCCCTTGCTGGCCACGCGCCATTCCAGGCGCACAGGGGTTGTGGGGTCCGTGAAAAACAGACTCTCCACAAGCGCCACGTTCTCCGGCGATTTGTCCGGGGTTGCGTCGGTCGCACCGCGCACTTCGAATTTCTGACCGGAATACTGGGAGAAACGGTCCGCCCAGGTGTTCACGATCACATCTTCGAAAAGCTGCAGATACTCCGTGCGTTCATCTTCGCTCGCACTGCGCCAGTACCGACCGGCGACAAATCGGGCGATGCCGTTGACGGCAAACCCATCGCGGAACAATTTCCGGAATTCCTCGCGCCGTTGTTCGGTGCTGATGGACTTGTCGGAAAGTGTTGTAATCGCCTGATTCGACAGGTCGTTGATGTAATTGACCGACGCGTCAGTATGCGAGCCCGCGTGCGCTGCCGGAACAGAAACGGCCAATGCCACAACGAGGACGAATGCTGCGAAGGTACGCACAGTCAGTCTCCCTTAAATCAGTTGGTTGCCGCGGTTTCTTTCTTCTCGTCGTCCGGAACAGGCTCATCCAGATCCAGACCGATGGTCGGCGCGTTATGTGCAGGCTCGGAAATACCATTCCGGATCTGTGCCGCGCGCTGCTGGCGATAGAGGCTGCGCACAGCCGCGTAATAATCCAGCGACGTGCGCTGCAATTCGCGAACCTGCTCAATATTTTTGGATCGGTTCACGACCACGTTTCCGACTGAACGTCCGGTCGACAACTCGCTCCCGGCGATGATCTTCACGGGATCCGCGAAGAAGTCACCAACCGTGCCCACGGTGTCGCGCACGGAAGACGGCCCAAGCAGCGGCAGCATGACGTAGGGACCTTCTGCAAAGCCCCAGACTGCCAGCGTTTGTCCGCCATCCTCGAAAACCGGCTGGCGATCCGGGAAGGTGTCTGCCAGCAGCAGTGTCGGGAGTGCCGTAAAGAAGCGGGCCGCAGCCTGTTCCGCACGATCCAGGTCGCCCTGCAACAGCGAGTGCAGAAAACTCAGCGGCTGGAACAGGTTGGTGATGAAGTTCTCGACCGGCGGTTTCAGTGCGTTGGGGAACAGATCCCGATAGGTCACAGCCACGGGTTGGAGGACCAGTTGGTCGACCATCACGTTTGCGGAAAATACCAGACGGTTTGCCGGTTCAAACGGATCGTTTGCTTCGTCATAAGCCGCACGCGCATCCGCATCGTCAGACGACGGCGGTGTTGCACATGCACTTAATGCGCCGACCAAAGTCAGGGCAGCCGCAAATCGAATAACTTTAGTACCGGAGACAGAATTCAACATTTTGCTCTCGTCCACATCACAAGTTTGGCTCTCTTACCCAGGATTAAAGCCGATCCTGCGATACGCGCTAAAACCAGTTACACCTAGCGTATCTGATCGCCCTTGAAGGAGTGTTAACACCTTCGCCCCCGGACCATACACATTCGGTTCAGCTAGCTCTTCTGCTACCACAGTGGATGATGCAACACCACATCGCAAAATTGGCGTGACAACTTCCGTTCCGGGCACTGTTGCATATTTGGTACAGATTGCGGATTCGAATCGGCAGCAAGGACCATCCAAGTGCTGATTGACATTATCATATGCATATATGTTTATGTCTTTATGCTACTGAGTATGGGCTGACTGGCCGAGTCGGCCCATTTTTGCCCGTGATGATATCGATGGAGGCGTGTCTTGGATCAGTTGATCACCGTTTTACGTGCCGCCGGTGAATCCAATCGGCTCAGAATTCTGGCGCTTTGTGCGGGCGGGGATCTGACGGTCACGGAGCTCACCCGAATCCTCGGGCAAAGCCAGCCCGGGGTTTCCCGACATCTGAAGCTGCTTTGTGATGCCGGCCTTCTGGAACGGGCGGTATTCGCAGCCGGGCGGCGCCGGTATCTCGACGTCGGCGTCTGTGGCCCAGCTGAGCCGCGCGCTCTCCGCACGGGCCTCGAGCTCGGCCGCTGACAGCTCCGTCCACCAGCACACCTCCCAGTCGCCGCCGAACTTT
>JAURLR010000121.1 GCA_030831135.1 Alphaproteobacteria bacterium | reverse complement strand
TGTGCGCCATCGGAGAGGATGTGGTTTTTCTGGGTGCGTCTGCTACGGAATCTCAGGTGGCCGTGCGCTGCGTGACAAGGACCGGCAATTGTAGCGTGCTCAAACGCGCCACAGGTCAGCAGATCGAGGTTGCGGACCTCTCCGTTCCCGAGCCGATCACCTTTGATACGACGGAGGGCGCACAGGCATATGCTTTCTATTATCCGCCCAAAAATGCGCGCTTTACCGGGTTGCCGGACGAACTTCCGCCGCTGATCGTACGCGGGCATGGTGGGCCCACAAGCGCATCTTCGCCCTCGCTGAGCCTGGCGATCCAGTATTGGACGAACCGGGGCTTTGCCGTTCTCGACGTCAATTATCGCGGCAGCACCGGCTTTGGTCGGGCGTATCGCGAAGCGCTCTATGGTAAGTGGGGTGTTGCGGATGTGGATGACATGGTCGCCGGGGCTGCATATCTGGTGGCGATGGGGCAGGCCGACCCGGCGCGGCTTGCGATCCGTGGCGGTAGCGCCGGGGGATACACCGCGCTGGCCGCGCTGACGTTCCGGGATACGTTTTCGGCCGGTGCCAGCCTCTACGGGATTGGTGACCTGATGACGCTTGCCGAAGACACCCACAAGTTCGAAAGCCGCTATCTGGACCGATTGATCGGTCCGCTTCCCGAGATGGAAGCGCTGTATCGGGAACGTTCACCGATCAACCACGTGGCAGGTCTGAATTGCCCGGTAATCTTTCTGCAGGGTAGCGAAGACAAGGTGGTGCCGCCCAATCAGGCAGAAGCCATGGTGGCCGCCCTCGACGAAAAGAATATCCCGGTCGCCTATGTCCTGTTTGAAGGCGAGGGACATGGCTTTCGAAAGGGCGAGAATGTCTGCCGCGCGCTGGAGGCCGAACTGGCCTTCTATGGCAAGGTGTTCGGATTTATACCCGCAGATCCACTGCCTGATCTCGAAATCCGGAATCTCTGATATTCCGGGATCAATGGTCCGGGGAGGACCCAACGATGAAGCTCTATGATTACTGGCGGTCTTCGGCAGCCTTTCGCATGCGGATTGCCCTGAATCTCAAGAACATTCCCTATGAACGGGAGTTCATTCATTTGCGCCGCAAGGATCAGGACTCCGAAACCTATCTTGCGCTCAACCCGCAGGGTTTGGTGCCCGCACTCGTTGATGATGATGGAACGGTTCTGACCCAGTCGATGGCGATGATCGAGTATCTCGACGAGACGCGGCCCGAAGGCCCTTCACTCCTTCTATCCGATGCCCGGGGGCGTGCCCGGGTTCGGGCGATTTCTCAGGCGATTGCCTGTGAGATCCACCCGCTCAACAATCTGCGCGTCCTGCGTCAGCTTGGTGCGGCCTTCGGGATCGAAGAAGAGGCGCGCAACGAGCTTTGGTACAAGCACTGGATCGATGAAGGCATGAAAGGGCTTGAAGGCCTGCTCGCTTCGGGCGAGACGGGCCGTCATGCCCATGGCGACACGCCGACCATGGCCGATATCTGCCTTGTCCCGCAGGTCTATAACGCCCAGCGTTTCGGCTGTGACCTCTCTGCCTTCCCGACAGTTCTGGCGATCAACGAGAACTGCGTGGCGCTGGATGCATTCAGCGCGGCATTCCCCGATCTTCAGCCCGACGCCGAGTAACCCGTAGGCTCAGGATTCCTCGCGCGTGCGGGTGATGAGCGCGCGCATATCCTCTGCGCTCATGGCGCCGGGGATCATCTGGTCGCCGATGATGAAGGCCGGTGTGCCGCGCACCCCGATATCCTGCGCCAGTTTGTAGTTTTCCTGGATCGTGGCTTCGATATCTTCGGAGTTCATATCCTGGCGGAAGCGGTCTGCATCAAGGCCGAGACTGTCGGCGAGCCGGAATATTGCCGCCTCGGACGGTGCGCCACGCAGATTCATCACGCCGAGATGGAATTCGGCATATTTCCCCTGCTTGTCAGCCGCCAGTGCAGCACGCGCGGCGAGCGTCGATTCAGAGCCGAAGACCGGGAATTCCTTGAAGACAATCCGCAGGTCGGGGTCTTCCTTGATGAGTTGTACCATGTCGTCGGCCATCTGCTTGCAGTAGGGACACTGGTAATCGAAGAACTCGACAACCGTGACGCTGGCGTTCGGATTGCCGATGACAGGGTCGCCCTTGGAATTGAGCAGGCGGTCCAAATTGGCCGAAAGGGAGCTGCGGGCGTTCTGCTTCTCGCTTTGTTGCTGGCGCGCCTGAAGGCTTTCCAGGGCCTCGACGATCACGGTCGGGTTTTCGATGAGATACGCGCGGACCGTCTTGCGAATTTCGTTTTTCTGCTGCGAGCTGAAGACACCGGTGGCCTGATCGGCAAGCTGGTCGGGCGCTTCGGTCACGATGGGGCCATCGCGTTGTCCGGTCTGCGGATAGACAATTGCCAGTGCGACGAGGGCAGTCGTCAGGACGGCAACAAATATGGCTCCGCGTGATTGGTGCACGGTTAGTCTCCTCGTAGGCTTTGCAGGCTTTTCAAAAGTTCGATGGGATGATGGTGAACCGGCAGAAACCGTTCAACTGTCCCGATAATATCTCACGCAAAGGTGACCTGTCGTGCGTGGCCGGGTTTTCCTATTTGTCTTTCAGCTACCGTTCGGATTCGCTGACGATATCCTGTGCCCGAATCCAGCCCGGGGACCCCGTGGCCAGAAGATCGAGTGCCCGCTTGCCGAGCGCTTCGGCAGCTTTCGGATCACCGCTGAGAAGATTGAACTCTGCCTGACTGAGAGCCAGCTCACCCTGCATTCCGAGGCGACCATAGACAATCGTGAGCAGCCGCCAGCTTCCCGCCAGGCTTGGATCGGAACGGGTCGCCACAAGCAGGTTAGACAATGCATCTTCGAGCAATGCGGAGTTACCGGACTCAACCTGTGCCTTGGCCAGAGCCGAGCGCAGAAGGGGTTCTGCTGGCGCGAGATCGGCCATCTTCTGATACGGCGCAAGCGAGTCCTGGACCCGACCGTTCTCCAGCAGCATCTGTCCCTTGAGTTCGTAAAAATACGGATTCTCGGGCTCTTCGGCGATCAGCCCGTCGATGAGGGGCAAGGCCTGACCCAGATCAGACTGCTGGTAGTAGGCAATCGCACGGGCATAGCGGGCCGGGAGCGTGTTGTCGGTTGCCGGATACAACTTCAGCGTGGTTCCCAGCGGTTCCATGAAGCCGACGAGTTTGGCCCGCATCATGGCATGTTTCTTCGCCAGGTCCGCCGGGGTGGGTGCATCTGCAAAGCGGGAAAAGGCCAGATGGGATTCGACCGTTGTAATACGGTCATTGGTCAGGGGATGACTGCTGAGATAAGGATGTTCACGACCGCCGGTGACCCGGATTTCACGTTGCAGAAGCTCGAAAAATTCCAGCAACCCGCGCGATGATGTGCCGGTCTGATCGAGATATTTCAATCCGGCGGAATCAGCCGACGACTCCTGGGTCCGGCTGTATTTCAGCAGATCGGCAAAAGCGGCCTGTGTTCCGCCACCGATCACTGCGCCGGCAACCCGACCGTCACCCGCCGCCAATCCGGCTGCCGTACCTACGATCATCGCGAGGATCGACTTCAGCTTGGCATTGCGGAGCTCATCTTGAAGCCGCGCGAGATGCCCTCCCGCGATGTGCCCCGCTTCATGGGCGATGACGCCCATGACCTGTTCAGGGCTTTCGGCGCGCATCAGCAATCCGGTATTGATGAACATGCGTTGTCCGCCAGCCACGAAGGCATTGAGCCGCGGATCGTTTACAAGGTGAATGGTAACGGAATCTGCGTCGAGCCCCGCCGCATTGAAAATTGGCGTGGAGTAGTCTCGGATGATATTTTCTATTTCCGCATCCCGAATCAGGCTCAAACCCCGGTTCTGGCCAAATGCGGGTTGAACCAGTCCGATGGCCAACGCGGTAATCAGGGCAATCAGGCGTATAAGCGGGTGCACGTGACTATCTCCAATGCCGTAATCCAAACTAGGTACACAAAAATGTGGCGTCAATCAGGTCGGGGAACGCTCTTCGCGCTTCTTCTTTTACTCACCGCTTGCGGTGGAAAAGGTCCCGAACAGGGCGATATCGGCTTTGTCGATGGTTTCTTCGGCGGGTTGATCGCCGATGAACCACGCGCTGCGCTGGTCGGACGGGAAGTTCTGTCCGCCGGTGGAACCGCTGCCGATGCAGCCATCGCAGCCTATTTTACCATGGCCGTCACCTTGCCCGGCTCAGCCAGTCTGGGCGGCGGTGGGGTTTGCCTGCTGCACGATGCCGTACAGGTGAAGACGGAAGTAATCTCCTTTCTGCCCAAGGCAACGATGAACGGCAGCGGGACCTTCGCCGTGCCTGCCAATATCCGCGGCATGTTTCTGTTGCACGCACGCTACGGCCAGTTGTCCTGGTCCAACCTGCTGGAACCGGCGGAAGGGTTTGCGCTCAACGGTCATACCGTTTCACGCGCCTTTGTGCGCGACTATCAGGCCTCCCGGGCCGTCCTGGAGAAGGACCCGGAAGCGCGGGAGATCTTCAAACCGGATGTGATTGCGGAAGGCAAATTGCTCCGCCAGCTCGAACTGGCGGCTCTGCTTGCCAATCTGCGCACGCGCGGACCGGGTGAATTCTATGACGGTTCCATTGGCAAGCTTTTCGCCGATGCGGTGACCTCTGCCGGCGGACAGATGACCATCACCGATCTTCGTGAGTATCGCCCAGAAATTCTCGAACCCCTTCGGTTTCCACTGGGGAACAATGTGGTTGTGTTCCCGCCGACCGATAGTGGCCTGATCGCAGCCCGCATCTGGGAATCAGCGCGCGAAGACGATCTTTATGAAGATGAAGATCCCGCTGGCCGCTACCATGTGATTCTCGAGGCTGCTGCGCGCGCCTATCAGGCCGCTGCGCAACGCAATGGTTCAACTCCGATGCCCCCTGCATCCACCCTCATGGCAGATTTTGCAGTCGGCACGCATACACCTGTTACACCGTCTGTCACGATTGCAGAGGACACAGGACATGATGGCGCAAGCATTGTGGCCGTCGACAATCAGGGCCGCAC
>JAURLR010000009.1 GCA_030831135.1 Alphaproteobacteria bacterium | reverse complement strand
TGGACATGGTCCGCGAATAGAGCTGGGCGGCAATCAGAAGGATCAGCAACGGTGCCGCGGTACGGCCCACAGCCAGAATGCCCTCATAGATGTCCGGCCAGCGCTGGCCCTTGATCAAGGCCAGTGCCAGCGCGATCAGGGCACCAATCCCTGCAGCTTCGGTGGGCGTGAACAACCCCGCCCAGATACCGCCGAGGACGGCAAAAATCAGGAAGACAAGACCAAAACCGCTGACTGCCATATCCCGCGAACTGATCTCGGGACCCGCATCCACTTCAATTCTGGCGGCGGGATTCACATCCGAACCCGCAGGCTTGGGTGCGAGATCGCGACCCTCGCCCACCGCCTTCGGATTCAGGATCGCCGTGCCAATGATATAGGCGGCAAAGAAAGAGGTCAGGATCAGGCCTGGCAGCACGCCGGCAAGGAAAAGCTTGCCGATGGACTGTTCGGTCAGGATGCCCCAGACGATCATCAGGACGCTGGGCGGGATCAGCATGCCGAGGCAGCCGCTACCCGCGATCGTGCCGAGCGAGAAGCTCTTGCTGTACCCGTAACGGTTCATCTCCGGATAGGCGATCCGGGTAAAGGTCGTGGCCGACGCAATACTCACCCCGGTCACGAAGGCAAAAACCGCGTTGCCGAACAATGTGGCAAGGGCCAGACGACCAGGAATCCGGCGGAATGTGCGTTGCAGCCCAATATAGAGATCGGAAGTTGCGCCCGATCTGCCGATGAACTCGCCCATCAGCATGAACAACGGGATGACCGCGAAGATGTAATCGCGGATCGCGTCATAGAATGTGTTCTGGATGAGCGCGAGCACAACGTGCGAGCGTCCCGTCACGAGGTACACGCCAACCGCGCTGGTAATGCCCAGCGCAACAGCCACGTGCATTCCCGAAAACACCAGAACGAGCAACAACCCGAGAACAATGAAAACTGTGGTCGCATCAAACATGTGTAATTCTCCCCCGCGCCGTTCTTATTCGACAGCCAGCGGTTCGCCCGCCGGGTCCTGTGGAACAAGAACTTCCTTGAGCGCGAGCATGATGTAATTGACGACCAGCAAGGCGCTGGTAATCAGGATCACGATCCGCGCCGGCCAGGTCGGGACACGCAGCGCGCCTTCACCCTCGAACTCTCCCGATGCGATAGCATGGAGTGCTGGCTCGTAGGTGCCCAGGAACAAGCCCAGGAAAAACAAGGCACCGAGAACATAGCCAACGAAATTGAAGATGCGGCCCGTCTTCGCACCTATCAGGTGGAGCAGGAAGTCTGCACGCAGCATCGAACGTGAGAGAACACAATAAGCCGATTGCATGAAGGCGATCATGACGATCGAGTTCTTCACAATCTCATGGGTCCCCTTCAGCGGAAATCCGAAGAAACGACCGATCACATCCACAAGGATGTAGAAGGCGAGCAGGAACGCCCACATGGCCGCAATTACCATCAGCCATTTGCTGATGCGCTCGGACCAGACGTCGATGAATCCCAGGACCGGAATATTAAGATGCTGCAAGTCGATATCCCCCCTTGCACATTCGCCAGCAGGCACCCGTTGATCGGGCATTCACTGCATGTTCGAAACCGCCCCGGACTTTAAGTCCGGGCGAAACGGATTTCGCGAAGTATAGGAACGGGGATGCCGGTTGTCACGCCACATAAACGTGAGTAACCTTTGGGCACGAGTGAGCCGGAACATTTGTGTTCCAGAAAAAGAAAACGCCACCGTCGCATCCCGTGTTCGGGGAAAACAGGAGGAAACCACTGTGAAATTCAAACAACCATTGCTGGCCGCCGTCACAACCATCGGCCTTGTTGCCGCCGCGTCGGGCGCAAGTCAGGCCGACACCTTCAACTTCCGCATGGCGTCAGGCCACGCACCGCAGACCGGCTATGTCGTCATGATGGCCGAGCAGTTCGTACCGCGCGTCCAGGCCAAACTGGAAGCACTGGGGCATAGCGCCAACTTCAATCAGGCCTATGGCGGCTCCATCGTGAAGGTCGCCGAGACCCTTGAAGGGGTCCAGGACGGGATCGTCGATATCGGCGGCTATTGCTTCTGCTTCGAGCCTTCCAACCTGTTTCTGAACGTCTATCCCCTCTGGATGCCGTTCGATTCCCAGAACGCAACACTGGGCACGCAGGTCGCACGCAAGATCTATGACGAAGTACCCGAGATGGGGAACGTCTTCGAGGAGAACTACAACCAGAAGCTTCTCGCGCTCTTCGGCTTTGACAATTACGGCCTCTACACCACCTTCCCGTGGACGGATGTCAGTGAGCTCAAGGGCCGCAAGCTCTCGGGCGCAGGTCCGAACCTTCCCTGGGTCGAAGCTTTGGGTGCGATCCCCGTCGGCACAACCCTGCCCGACGTCTATCCGTCACTGCAGACCGGCGTCTACGACGGCGTGATCCTGTTCCCGTCGGTTGGCTGGAGCCACAAGCTCTTTGAGCCGGCACCGAACTACACGATCGCCGGCTTTGGTGCGAAGACCTTCCATGGCCTGACCATCAACAAGGATGTCTGGAATGACCTGCCGCCGGATGTGCAGAACGCCATGATGGAAGCAGCCCGCGAAACCGAAGAGTTCACCGGCCCCTGGCTGGACGAACTGGAAGCCACCAATCTGGGCCGCATGGTTCAGAACGGTGCCAACATCCGCAAGATTTCCGAGGAAGCTCGCCTGAACTGGGCCAAGTCGCTTGCCGACTTCCCCAACGAGCGCGCCAAGGAAGCCGACTCCAAGGGTCTGCCGGGCACGAAGGTCGTACGGATGGCCGTCGAGATCCACGAAGACCTGGGTCACAAATGGCCGGTTCGCTACGAAATCAAATAGCCTGACAATCCGGGGGCTCACTGCACCCGGACCGCAAAGGGGCCGGCAACTTGCCGGCCCTTTTTTTTATGCGTGGAACACCACGCCCTACATCGGCACAACGATCCATTCGATATGCAGGTCAACACCGGCATCGCGGATCAGATTGCTGACCGGGCAGCGCTGCTCGACATTCTTTTTCAGCTTTTCGATACGATCGGCCGGCTCATTCGTCTTGATGGTCTTCTTCAGCGTGACCTTTTCGAAGTAGGGCCGGAAGCCTTCCACGCCATGCACGCCGCGAGGATCGATCTCGGCATCACAGACATATTCGATATCGCCGTACTCAAGCTTCAGAAGCTCGGCAACAATGCCCGTGATCACCGCATCACAGCCGCACAATCCACCCATGACAGTTTCCACCGGCGTCGCACCGGTATTGGTTCCACCGCGGTTCGTCGGCTCATCCGTTGCAAACCCGGGGGTATCACGAACGGATATTTCCGTCCGGCTGCCGCCAGCATTGCGCGCAACAACGTTGCGATAGGTCAGGTTCTTCGTGGTGGGATCGATGGTTGGTTCGAGAAGTTCTGCGTTGCTCATTTGTCTCTCCTTGGGACACCAGCGCCACGCTCTTGCGTCGCGCGCACCGGGGTCACATTCTTGATCACAACAAACGTCATATCACAATTCCAAGGTCCATCATGGTCTCGACATACAAAGATATCCTGCTCGAAACACATGACGGTGTCGCCACCATCACCTTCAACCGCCCCGAATCCCGCAACCCCCTTGGCGGTTTGCTGCGCGAAGAATTCGGTGATGCCGTCATCGATATCGGCAAGGCGGCCGGGACGAGCATATCGGCCGTCATTTTGACAGGTGCGGGACCGGCCTTCTGCGCCGGCGGTGACATCAACGTCCTGCGCGAGATGTCAGACAAGGGCCCCGACGCCATGCGGGCCCGCATGAAGGAATCCCACGAGACTCTGGAACGCTGGCTGGATCTGCCGATCCCGACCATTGCCGCCGTCAACGGTGCCGCCGCCGGAGCCGGATTCTCGCTCGCCCTGGCGAGCGACTTCGTGTTCGCCGCCACACGGGCGCGATTCGTCATGTCCTTCGGCCGGATCGGCCTGGTCCCCGATTGGGGCGCCATGTATCTGCTGCCGCGCCTGGTCGGGCTGCAACGGGCGAAGGAACTGGTCCTGACCGCGCGTATGATCGATGCGCAGGAAGCCCAGTCCTATGGGCTGGTTCTCGATATTCTGGACGATGACAAGCTGCTCGACCACGCGCGGCGTTTCGCATCCCGGTTCGTCGACGCCTCACCCGATGCCATCCGTATGGCGAAGAAGATCATGGGTGATGCTTTCGAGACATCACGCCGTGAAGCGCTTGATGCCGAAGCCGACGCACAGGCCGAGGCCAATGCAAGCCCCTATCACCGGGCCGCACTGGAGCGTTTTCTGGCAAAGGAACCCGCCCTGTTCGACTGGGACCGCAAGGACTAGTCGGGCTTGCGCGCCACGATGTGGAACACGTGCCAGTGTTTGGTCTCGCCGCGCGGTGTCGTGGAGTCGTCCTCTTCCTCTTCGAGATACTCGACCTCGAAATCGGCCAGCAGCGCATCCACATCCGCGCGGGTGTGAAAGATCATGTTCTCACGCTGCCCGGCCCAGCTGTCCCGGTCGCCATAGAGCTGACCGGCGAAACGCCCGCCCGGCTTGAGGTTTTTGCCGATGCGCGCCCAGACAACGGGGAAGTTCCAAGGCGCGCAGATCGGCAGGGCGAAGCTGGAATTCACCAGATCACAGGATGGCCAGTCCGCATCCTCGAAGCGGGCCGTGTGCGTCTCGAGTTGCGCATCAACCGGCAAATCCGTGCGGCCCCGGATCGCCGTGGCGGATTCCGGTGCGGCATCGACGGCCAGAACCCGCCAGCCACGGCGCAGCAATTCGACGGCATCGCGCCCGCCGCCCGCGCCCAGATCGACGGCCAGACGCTCGCGATTGTTGCCGCCCTCCGCATCGAAACGGTCCAGCGCAAAGAGGAGTGTGTCGCGCGGCGGACGCGCGCCGGTCTTGGCGTAATAGGCAGCCCAGTCGCGCGGCGGACGCGCCGTCCCACTCATCAGGCAGGCACCATCCGGATCTCACCGAGATTGACGCTGCCCGCAAGCACCACATCGCGGGTGATCGGCGCATATCCCTCGGCCGCAACCTCCAGCGTGCAGGTCTTGCTGTCTGCAACCAGACGATCAAGCTTGAAGTCCCCAAAGCCGTCCGTATCGGCTTCGCCGACCACCGCTCCATCGCAACGGAGAATCACGCGCGCGCCTTGCAGACATTCCACGATACCGTCACGTTCGACGGAGACCGTGCCTGCAACGAAGTCGCGGTTGTAACGCCAGAGATTCTTGTAATGCACACGGGGCCGGGTCGCGAGATCGGGACGCAGATCTTCAAGCCCCTCGCGTTCGGCCATCTGCTGCATCGTTGCATCATCGGCCCGGACTGCGCGCAAGGCACCCGTCGGGCAAACGCTGACACAGCGCGGCTCCTGCCAGCCACTATCGAGCAGATGCGCATCAAACAGCCAGTGCTGGGGAATCTGAAGCTCCTCGTTCCAGAACACCGCGCCGTAGGGGCAGGCATCCACGATCTGCTTCTGGCCGCGCGACTTGTCAGGATCAATGATGACAATCCCGTCATCGCGCTTGGTGACCGCGCCATCACGCGCCGCCTTGATACAGGGCGCGTCATCACAATGCTGGCACATGGTCGGAACATAGGCGAGATCCACCGCGGTTCCCTGCCCCCGTTCGCGCCGTTCGATATCGATCCACTTGTGGCCGTGTTTTGGCATCTCGGCCGCATAGCCCGGGAAGTCGTTCCCGACATGCTCGTCATGGACGGCCAGCGTACAGTTGTTGCAGTTGGTGCAATTGGCGACATCAACGATCAGGTTCCACTTGCTCATTCTGCCGCCTCCGCCTGCAGGGCAGGCCCATCGGTCAACGGGGTCTTGCGTTCAAAGCTGATATCCCCATCCCAGGGCACGACCTCGACCATCGCTGTTCCATTCGCCATGGAGTGCGTGTTCTTGGCCTGTCCGCGACGCGGCGAAAGCAGGTTCAGGCAGCCGCCCTTGTCCACCGATTTACCGGGCTCACCCATCGGTTGGTATTCGGCCGAGGATTCATAGCCCTGAGCCACGCCCGGTCGCAGGCGTTCGGTGAGCAACGCGGCACACAAGACCGCACCGCGATCATTGTACACCTTCACCAGATCACCCGCGGCGATGCCGCGCGCCTCGGCGTCCTGGGGATTGAGACGCAGCACCCAGTAATAATGACCATCGATCAGCACCCGGTGATCGACGATGTCGTTCAGAAAGCTGTCCTTGCCGTCTCCCTGAGAGTGGAAGCTGTAGCGCGAATGGGGCGTCATCAACTGCAGGGGATAAGCCGCCAGTTCGGGCGCATCACGCCCTTCCCAGGACGGGGTGTATTTCACGATCGGGGGGCGCTCGGGATCGTCGGGCGCGTAGCGCTTGAGGCTCGAACTTTCGAACTCGAACTTGCCGGACTGGGTCTGCAGGCCTTCGAGGAACTGTTCAGTATAGTCACCGGGCAGCGGCATCGCTTCGGGCAGATCCTTCTTGCGGCCTTCGGCAAACCAGCGATAGGCCGTGGGCGGCCGGTGTTCGGGTTTTTCCGACGGCACGACGAAATAACCCCGTTCAATGAATTTCTTCCACGAAATGTGCTGGGGCAGATCAGACGCATCAAACATCCGCTTCACCCAGTCGAGCTCCCGCATCCCCTCCGTGTAATAGGACCCAAGCCCCAGACGGCAAGCGAGCGCGGAAAAGATGTCGTAGTCGGATCGCGATTCCCCGACCGGCTCCATGCACTTGGCCTGATAGGTGATGATCCGGTGGTTGATCTGCGAATTGAAATGCGCGCCATAACCACCCGCATTCGCCCATTCGCTGATATCCTCACGTTCGAGGTTGGTACAGGCCGGCAGGATGACATCGGCGAACTGCACATCGCCCTCATTCCAGATCGACTGGTTGACCACGAATTCGAGGTTCGGCGAGCGGTACATCGCGACATAGCGATTGGCGTCGTTGAGGGTCCCCAGGATCGCCGTGCCATAACGATACAGCATGTGGACATTCGCATGCCCCTGCTTGGGATAGACGATCTTCGAGAACTGCCCCTCCATGGTCCGAGCATCCCACAAGAAGCCCTCGGCATGGCCGTCGATGATGGC
>JAURLR010000120.1 GCA_030831135.1 Alphaproteobacteria bacterium | reverse complement strand
TTCCCGCGCGCGTCTCGCTACAATCTGCGGATCGGAAACGGGGACCAGATGGAATCGATCTATTACGTAATTTCCTGGCTGTGCCATCGGCGGTGTGATCATTGCTATGACACCCGCTTTCGCCCCTATGTGCGCGAAGAACGCGACGCGGTCGTCCATGAGGCGCTGACCAGTCATGCTGCCATCATCGACAACCTGCCTGATCGCATGACCTATCGCGAGACGCCCGACGGGCCCGAGCAGCCCGGGCGGGTGATCCTGTCGGGCGGCGAAGTCCTGCTCGATCCGATCCGCGAGCCGGTGCTCTATCCGGTGATGGACATGCTGCGCGCGAAATATGCCGGGCAGGGTGGCGTACGTGTGGTGGTCCAGACGACCGGTGATCTGGTGACCGAAGAACTTCTCGATGAATTGCTCGAACACGGCGTCTGGCAGGTCTCGATCACGGGCATGGATGATTTCCATGTGGGTCATGAAGGCGAAAAGCGCCTGCCGCTGATCGACAAACTGACCCGCATGTTCGAGGCCGCGGGCCTGAAGCCGACCGGTCGGCGGCATAACGGGACCGACGCCCGGGGGAGTGTGACGCCGGTCTATTCGATGATGGGGGCCAATCCCGAGGAATGGATCGGTCAAATCTGGCCGCGGGGCCGGGCCTGGGAGAAGGGCCTGTCGAGCGCCACCCTGGACGACAATTTCTGCAATCGCTGGTCGGGCGGACTGAACTTCATGGAGCATGGCAAGCTTGGTTCGGAAGTCTCGATCGAGCCGAACGGCAATGTCTATCCCTGTTGTCTCAAGACCAAGGCCCCGCTGGGCAACCTGACCGAGGAAAAGCTCGTCGACATCCTCGACAGTTTGCGCGGGCATCCGACATTCGAGGCGCTAAACGCCGGTGCGCCCGAGCGCATGGGTACGGCCTTCGGCTGGGATGAAGCGACCTTCCTGCGCCACAGCGAGACCAAAACCCCCGGGGGCGAGACCTATCGCAATCTCTGTATCGGCTGTGACCGCTTCCACGAGCAGGTGCTGGGCCCGCTGATCGAGGGGTTGCGCCGTGAACGGCTGGCGCGACGCAACGCGGCATGAGTGATGCGGTCCCAACGCGGATCGATGGCGTGCGCGCAGCGCTTGCGGTGCGGCTCTCCATGCCGGAAACCGATCTGACGCCGCTTCCCGATACCGGACTGGCCCATGACCATATCGTCATCGGGAACACCGGTACGCTTGCGCGGATTCCCAAACAGTCCCAGATGGACCTGCCGCCGGAGGACAATCTGGAATATCAGGCGGCGTGTTTCGCGCGCGCCGGCGCGAGCGGTCATGCGCCGCGCCTGCATGACGTGCTCGCCCCGGATCCCGCCCTTTCCATGGGGGGGCTGATTGTCGACCGGATCGACGGGCGACCGCTGCGCCTCCCTGAAGACCTGTTCGCGATGGCGCAATGTCTTGCTGCCATCCATGCTCTGCCATTGCCCGATGATGGCGCGCGGGGCCCGTTGAAGAACCCCCCGGACACGCTGGCCGACACCTTCACCGAGATCTTGCAGCAATCAGCGTTCATCGCCCGGGCCGATCTGCATCCCGATTCTGAATCCCTGATCCGGGAAGAGCTGCAACGCGGCGGGCGAACCCTCGCGCGGCCCAACCGGCCTGCCACAACCCTGATCGCCTTTGACGCTCATCCGGGCAACTACCTGCTGGACACCGGCGGGCAAGCGATTCTCGTAGATCTGGAAAAGGCCCGCTACGGCGCGCCGGGCTTCGATCTGGCCCATGCCAGCCTCTACACCTCGACCACATGGGATGTGGACAGCCGTGCCGTGTTGAGCCCGGCACAGGTTGGCGCGTTTCATGATGCCTGGCTGGCCGCTGTGCCTGACGCACTCGCGAGCGCCTCACAGCCATGGTTGCTGCCGCTCCGGCAGATGATGTGGCTGTGGTCGGTCACCTGGTGCGCCAAGTGGAAGGTCCAGTCCCGGGAAGATGCCGCGCATAGCGGCGCGTCGGAGAACTGGTCTGCCGAATTGAGTGAAGATGCGCTGATCTCCCATGTGGCGGACCGTGTCGCCGACTATCTTGATCCCGAGACCATCGCGCAGGTGCGCATGGATTGGGCCGAACCGGATGCGACGATCATGCCCGCCTCCGCCGTTTCATCCTGAGGAAGGAAACCTCCCATGCGTTTTCTCATTCCCGTTTTCGCGCTTCTGTTGAGCCTGTCCGCGCCAGCGCTGGCCCAGAATTGGGACGACGTTGAAGCCAAGGCCAAGGGCCAGACCGTGTTCTGGAATGCCTGGGGCGGGGATGAGCGAATCAACGCCTATATCGCCTGGGCCGGCGAACAGGTCGAGGCGCGCTACGGGGTGACGGTCCAGCATGTGAAGCTAGCCGACACCTCCGAAGCCGTCGCACGGGTGGTGGCCGAGAAAGCAGCCGGGCGTCTGGAAGGCGGGTCGGTGGACCTGATCTGGATCAACGGCGAGAACTTCGCCTCCATGAAGCGGAACGATCTGCTGTTCGGGCCCTGGACCCAGAACACGCCGAACTACCGCTATGTGGACACGGTGAACAAGAAGACCACGACCGTTGATTTCACGGTTCCTGTCGACAATCTGGAGGCCCCCTGGGGAATGGCACAGGTGGTGTTCATGCACGACACGGCCCATGTGCCAAGCCCGCCGAAATCGATCCCCGCATTGCTGGACTGGGCGAAGGACAATCCCGGGCGCTACACCTATCCCCAGCCGCCGAATTTCCACGGCACGACGTTTCTCAAACAGGCACTGATCGAGCTGGCACCTGATCCGTCCGTGCTGCAGGAACCGGCAACAGACTTGGCGGCAGTGACGGCCCCGCTCTGGGCCTATCTGGATGAATTGCATCCGCTGATGTGGCGGCGCGGCGAGGTCTTCCCGCAGAACGGTCCGGCCATGACGCGGCTGCTTGATGATGGCGAGGTTGCGATTGCGTTGTCCTTCCAGCCCGCTGAAGCTTCAGGCCTGATTGCACAGGGCAAGCTGCCCGAGACCGTGCGCACCTTCGTGCTGGAGAACGGCACCATCGGGAACACCAATTTTGTCGCCATTCCGTTCAACGCCAAGGCCCGTGAGGGCGCGATGGTGCTGGCGAACTTCCTGATGTCGCCCGAAGCCCAGGCCCACAAGCAGGACCCGGCGGTCTGGGGCAGCTTCACGGTGCTTGATGTGGCGCGGCTGTCGGAGAAAGATCAGGCGGCCTTTGCCAGGCTGGACCTCGGCGTGGCGACGCTCTCGCCCGGCGAACTCGGCACCACCCAGCTCGAACCCCATCCGACATGGGTGGCGGCGCTGGAAGACGAATGGGCCCGGCGTTATGCGAGCGGGGAGTAGCGCCAGGGACAAACCCTCTCCGCCCTTCAGGGGGGAGAGGGTGGCGCGCTCTGGCGCGCCGGGTGAGGTGGGTGGTGGTGTC
>JAURLR010000119.1 GCA_030831135.1 Alphaproteobacteria bacterium | reverse complement strand
GGCACGACCGGTGCGCCCAAGGGTGTAAAAATCGGAAAACAGCAGATCGACTTCATGACACGGGCCCTGGCCGAGGCTATCGGTGCGGACTCTCAGGACCGCTACATGTCCGTGCTGCCCTTCGCGCTTCTGCTGGAACAGCTTTGCGGCATTCACGTGCCGGTCCTGGTTGGCGGAGAAAGCCGGCTGGTGCCATCCGTGGCCATCGCCACAGCAAGGTGTCTTCCTTCTGATATTGCCACTGCCGCATTGGGGGTGCGCCCCACGGTCAGCGTCCTGGTGCCAGCCTTGCTGGGCCTGTGGCTTTCCGGTCTGGGTCCCGTAACAGGCGTACCCGACAGTTTGCGCTATGTCGCGGTGGGCGGTGCGCCGGTTGCGCCCTGGATGGCCGAAGCAGCGTGGGCGGCAGGAATCCCCGTCCATGAAGGTTATGGCCTTTCCGAGTGTACGTCTGTGGTGGCGTTGAATCGTTTTGGTGCGCGGGTCGCTGGAACTGTTGGCCGACCGCTGAACGGGATCAATGTCACGATCAGCGGAGACGGTGAGATCGTTGTCACAGGTCCGTCGGTGATGGACGGGTATCTGGGTGGCCAGCATGCATCGACCAGTTGGAGTACAGGAGATCTCGGGGCGATCACGCCAGCGGGGAACCTCGTCGTACATGGCCGTCGCGACAATGTTCTGGTGACAGCTTTTGGGCGCAATGTCAGTCCCGAATGGATCGAACTGATGCTGACCGGTGACCGGCAGATCGCGCAGGCGGTGCTTCTGCTGGACGGCGAGTTGAAACTGACAGCTTTGCTCGGCCTGAATGACGACGGCATGGCCTGGGCCGCTGGAATATCTCAAGAAGCAATCACGAATCACGTCACGGCGATGTGCCGGGACGCACCAGCCTATGCACGGCCCGAACGCATCGCATTCTGCCCGATAGATGACCTCCTCGCTGGCGGTGTTCTAGGGCCCGGTGGACGGATCGACCGCCGCCGTGCCGCAAATTGTCTTGCCGAGATGGACGCACGGCGCACCGAACAACCGATGACACAGACCCAGATCAAGGAAAGTGAAACCGCATGAATTTTTTCGATCAGATGGAAACCGGGACCAGTGACGCCCGTGAGCATTTCATCCGCATTCCCGTTATCTCTCGCACGCTGGCCGAAGGCGTGCCGATGGATCTCTATGTGTCTTATCTCGGACAGGCCTATCACCATGTGCGGCACACCTGTCCGCTCCTCAAGGCGGCGCTGGAGCGCTGTGGGCCCGATGATCTCGCGTTGGCTGATGCCCTGCGCGAATATATCCGGGAGGAGGAGGGGCACGAAGCGTGGATTCTCGATGATATCCGAGATCTGGTCGGGCCCGCCGCCGTCACGTGCACCGTTGGATATGAAGGTGACCCGCCGGTGCGTGCGCTGGTCGGGTTCATGTATGACGCGATCGCACGGCGAGGCCCCTATGCCATGCTTGGCATGGTTCATGTGCTTGAGGGCATCTCGGTCCAGCTGGCTGAAAAGGCAGCCGCAGCGATTGCGGGCCGGATCGGTGAGGCGCCCGATAAAGGGTTTCGATACATGATATCGCACGGCAGTCTCGATCAAGAGCATGTCGTTTTCTTTCGCAACCTCGTGAACGGCATTGCAGATCCGGCGGCGCAGGCTCTCATCATCGATACCGCGAACATGGTCTATTACCTTTGGGGCCGCATGTTCGAGGAACTCGACCGCACCAAGGAAGATGTCTCCCGTGCCGCATGATCCGCCAGTTGTCGTCATCACGGGTGCCGGAAGTGGAATCGGGCGTGAATTGGCCCTGGTGGCGGGACGTCAGGACACACGGCTTGTGCTGGTCGGGCGCGGGCAATCAACACTTGATGCGACGGCGGCTCTACTCCCCGGGCATCCGATCGACATCTTCCAGCTCGATGTCACGGATTCACTGGGGCGTGAGCGACTGGCTGCGTTTCTTGATGCAAAATACGGGCGCGTCGATGTCCTGATGAACAATGCCGGGCGTATTCTGGTGGGCCCCGTGGGTGATCTGGAAACGGCAGACGTCTCGGCCATGCTGGAAACCAATCTTGCCGGGCCGATTCTGCTGACCACAAACCTGTTGCCGCTTTTGCGTCAAAGCGACCGCGGACACATCGTCAACATCGGCTCGATGCTGGGCGACATCGCGATGCCCATGTTTGCTGCCTATGGGGCTAGCAAGTTCGGTCTGCGTGGATGGTCGGACGGGCTACGTCGCGAACTCCGGCATGAAGGCATCAAGGTGACCTATGCCGCCCCACGCGCGACCCGGACGTCTGCAGCCTCCGCCTTCGAGCATTTGATTGAGCCATTCGGAATGCGCGTGGATGTTCCCGAAGCTGTTGCCCGACATATCTGGCGTGATGTCCAGAAAGGCCATGCGACAAGCTACCCGTTTGGGATTGAAGGTTTGGCGCGCGGCCTTCAGGCGGTGGTCCCCGGCCTGCTCGACAGGGTTCTTTCCGGACAGTTCCGGAAAATCAGGTCGGAAACGCTCTCATAGGCTTGGATGCCGCGGGGGCTGCCGGTAATGTGCCGTTCTATCTCTCCCGACAAATGGTATCCGGTGACATGAACATTGACCTGAACGGCATCACCTTCCGCTACGAACTCGACGGTCCCGAGGGTGCGCCCTGGATCATCTTCTCGAACTCGCTGACGACGGACGTCACCATGTGGGATACCGAGGTGGCCGCGCTCAAGGACCGTTATCGCATCCTGCGCTACGACACGCGCGGCCACGGCCAGACCGGCGCGTCGTCAGGCCCCTACAGCTTCGCCATGCTGGCGGCCGATGCGGTTGCCTTGATGGACCATGCGGGTGTCGACAAGGCGCATTTCGTCGGACTGTCCCTGGGCGGGATGACCGGCCTCTACATGGCGATCCACCACCCCGAACGGCTGCTGAGTCTGGCGTCCTGCGACGCGCGGGCCTGGTCGCCGCCCGACTATATCGATGCGTGGGTCGGACGCATGGCCGTGGCGCGCGAGAAGGGCATGGAGGCACTGGTGGAGCCAACCATCGAGCGCTGGTTTACCGCGCCGTTCCGCGCCGATCCGGCCAGCGCGCCGGTGCTCGACCATGTGCGCCGGATGATCCGCGAGACCGCCGTCGAGGGCTATACCGGTTGCGCCGAAGCCCTGCGCGCCCATGACGAACGCAGCGGGTTGGTGGGTATCGCTGTGCCGAGCCTGTTCATGACCGGATCGGAAGACACCTCGACCCCGCCCGAATGCGCGCGCGAGATGGCCGCTGCGGTACCGGGAGCGCAATGCGTGATCGTCACCCCGGCCTCCCATATCTCGAATATGGAAAACCCGGCAGATTTCGATGCGGCCTTGTTCGCCCATCTGGAGCGGGCCTCGGCCTGAGGAAAGCCTAAAACCCGATCGATTGTTAATCCTCTCCTAAGTGTGTCGCAGCCATGGTGGTGGAATGCACGGGCATGCGTGTCGTCCGGTGTTCAAATGGATGGCGGCACAGGGAAAGGAGAGGGGTCATGTCGGGTTCGGAATCGGCAGCACGGGTGATTTTCACCGGCGCAGGGATCGCGCTGGCTGTTGTGGCCTTGCTGCACGGCACTGGCGCCCTGGCCCAGACCTCTGCGGGAACTCCGGTGCTGCAAGTGGCGCGAACGGTTATCACGCCCGTCTATGACAACCAGATGCTCACGGCTTTTGCCCGCGCGGCGCGCGACATCAGCACCTTGCGCGACCGGTATATGCCGCGCATCACCGCGGCCAATATCGCCGAGCGTACCGACCGGGCCGAGGCCCTGTTCGATGAGATGCGTGCGCGCATGCATGATGCCATCGACGCGGCCGGGCTCGCGATCACCGAT
>JAURLR010000118.1 GCA_030831135.1 Alphaproteobacteria bacterium | reverse complement strand
CAACGGCCCATCGGGCGCGTCATCACGATCTTCGTTATCGGTTTCCTGAGCTTCGTTTCGTGCCATGAGTATTCCTCGCTGCAGCGCCTGCTATGAAGCGCGCATTCGCCCGACCAAAATTTCTGAACTAAAGGCTGCCCGCACCTGACTCTTCGCGCACCAGATTCAACAATTTGTTGCTATTCGGTTCGCTCATGTCGTCTGCAAGCTCCTTCTTTGCTTCTGCGCGGTCGGCGACCATCCGCCCACGTCCGTAACGCTGCAGCATCTCATCCAATGCTGCGCGTGCTTCCGTAACTGTTGCTTCTGGCCCTGCAAACGAAGCCTTTCGATAGACCTGCGCATGCAGTACATCCCCCAATAACCGCTCATAGACATCGTCGTTCAAATGGCGTTGAAGGTCGCGAGTGTCAAGCACTGGCGCAGTAAAGGCGAGGTTTAAAATCACCTGAAGCAAAGTGTCAAGTTCCCTGCTTTGCAGGGAAATTTCATTCAGGGCCTCAATCGAGTCATGAATCAGGTCCGGGTGGTTGATCAAAGTGGCGATCAGGGCCCGTTCCTGCATCGCTTTCATCGCCCCGATATCGCCCCGCGCGCCCAGTCCGGGGGCCAGTTCGGGCTTCTTCTTGCCCCAGTTTCCGCCCTTGGCTCCCTTGAACCCGGCGCCACCACGCGGCTGGAAAAACAGATCGCGCAGCCGTTGCCGGAAACTTTGCTGGTAATGATATTTGACGCCGTCATCCGCGATCCCCGAAATCCGCTGGTTGACCCCGCGCTCCAGATCGGCCCGGCGTTCGGGCGTGTCGTGGCGGGCGGCCGCAATCTCGGTCTGCCAGACCACATCGGCCAGTTGCCTTGCATTGTCGAGAAGGTGCCGGAACCCGTCTGCCCCCCGGGACTGGACGAGCGAGTCCGGGTCTTCGCCGGACGGCAACCCCATGAAGCGCAGCGTCTTGCCCGGCTTGAGAAGCGGCATGGCGCGTTCGGCGGCGCGCAGGGCCGCACGTTCGCCCGCCGTATCCCCGTCGAAACAAAGCACTGGCTCATCGGTGAGACGCCACAACAGGCTGATCTGTTCTTCGGTCACTGCCGTGCCAAGCGGTGCCACGGCGTTCGGCAGCCCCGCCTGCGCCAGCGCGATCACATCGGTATAGCCTTCGGCCACGATCACCGTGCCCAGTTCGCGTGCGGCCTCCCGCGCCATTGCGTAATTGTAGAGATTGCGCCCCTTGTGAAAGAGCGGGGTTTCCGGCGAGTTCAGGTATTTGGGCTGGCCCTCGCCCAGAATCCGTCCCCCGAAGGCGATCACGCGGCCACGTGCGTCGGAAATCGGGAACATCACCCGGTTAAAGAAATAGTCACGCGGATCACCGCCACCTTCGGGCTGCTTGATCAGTCCAGCTTCGATCAGCTGGTCGCGTCGTATACCGCGTGTTTCCATCGCCTGAAGAAGCTTGCCGCGCCCATCCGGGGCATAACCCAGCCGGAAGCTGCCAATGGTCTCATCGGTGAACCCCCGGCCACGCAGATAATCGAGCGCCTCGCGGCCACCGGACTGGTGCAGATTTTCCTGATACCAGGCGCAGACCGCCTCGACGACGTCATAAAGCGTGTTGCGCACCTTCGCGCGTTCCCGCTCCTCCGGCGAGGATTGCGGCACCTGCAGCCCCGCCTGGGAGGCCAGCCGTTCGACGGCTTCGGGGAAGCTCAGCCCCTCGGTCTCCATGGCAAAGGTGATGACGTCACCGTGCTGGCCGCAGCCAAAGCAATGATAGAAGGCCTTTTCGTCATTCACCGTGAAGGACGGCGTCTTTTCATTGTGAAAGGGGCAAAGCCCGGAATGCTCGCGCCCCTTGCGGACCAGACGCACCTTTCGCCCCACGACTTCCGACACCGGAAGCCGTGCACGCAACTCATCGAGAAATTGCGGTGGAAAAGCCATGACACTCTTTTATATGGGCCTGTGACGGTCGAAAGACTATATATGGGCCTGTGACGGTCGAAAGACTACTCCGCCCCCGAGTCGCGCGATATGCGCAGGATTGGGGATAAGGGACGGTTTAAGTGGACTGATTCGGGCGCGCTCCGCCGCCGCGTATCGGGTGTTTAACCGCCAAGACGCGCCTTGACGATGCCGCTGGCCCGGCCGAAATCCATCTGTCCGGCGTAATTGTCACGCAATGCCCCCATCACGCTTCCCATATCCTTGAGGCCGGTGGCCCCCAGATCGGCAATCGTCTTCTCGACAGCGGCCTCGGTCGCGGCCGCATCGAGCTGTTCGGGCAGGAAACGCTCGATGATGATGATTTCCTCGGCCTCCTGTTCGGCCAGTTCAAGCCGCCCGCCCTTTTCATACATGGAAATCGATTCCCGGCGCTGCTTCACCATTGTCTGCAGCATCTGAAGGATTTCCTCATCGGGAATGCCATCGGGATTGCCCTTGCCGCGCGCCGCGATATCGCGGTCCTTCAGGGCCGCAACGATCAGGCGCAGCGTCGAGACAGCGCGTGCGTCTTTCTCTTTCTGCGCGGCCTTGAGCGCGTCGGGAAGCAGTTCGCGGATCATGTTTTCATGCCTTATTTGGAAGAACGGGACGGTAGCGGATTTGCCGATTGAGCGCAACGAAACCCCGCAGGTGGTAACACGCTGTTTTTATTAACATTTTTCATCCCCAGCCCGGGTTGACGACTCTGACCCGGTGCCGTAAACAACCCGCGATTTGCGTGTCCATGATGACGCGCGCCGACCGGGTGCCGGTCGGACCCAACTCATTCTTGCCCCGGTGGCCCGCGCCCTGCGCCCGGTCACCATCCTGAGGATCGGAGCGATATGGCCGCTTCCGCGCCACAAGACCGGAGCCAGCCTGCATGGGCGACCGGCGCATTGGTGCTGCCTGACGGCGCCGTGTTCTGGGGGCGTGGCATTGGCGCAACCGGTGCCGCCGTCGGCGAGGTCTGCTTCAACACCTCGCTCACCGGCTATCAGGAAATCATGACCGACCCGTCCTACGCCGGGCAGATCATCAACTTCACCTTCCCCCATATCGGCAATGTCGGTGCCAATGAGGAAGATATCGAGACGACCACGCCCGCCGCGCGCGGCTGCGTACTGCGCGCCGATATCACCGACCCGTCCAACTGGCGCGCCGCCCAGCACCTCGACACCTGGCTGAAATCCATGGACATGGTCGGCATCGCCGGCGTGGACACGCGCCGCCTGACCCGGCATATCCGCGATGCGGGCGCGCCCAACGGTGCCATCGTCCACCAGTCCAAGAGCCCCATCAATACCGCCACCCTGCGCGCTGCGGCCAGCGACTGGCGCGGCCTCGAAGGCACTGATCTGGCCAAGGACGTCTCCTGCACCCAGACCTATGAGTGGACCGAGACCACTTGGACACTCGGTGAAGGCTATGGCGCGCTGAAGAAGCCCAAGCGCCATGTTGTAGCCGTTGATTTCGGGGCCAAGCGCAACATCCTGCGATCCCTGGCGGGTCTGGACTGCAAGGTCACGGTGGTGCCGGCAACCGCAACGGCCAAAGACGTCATGCGGTACAAACCCGACGGCGTGTTCCTGTCCAACGGCCCCGGAGATCCTTCGGCAACAGGCGCATATGCCGTGCCCATGATCCGCGACGTCCTGAAATCCGGCACGCCGACCTTCGGGATTTGTCTGGGTCACCAGATGCTCTGCCTCGCGCTCGGCGCGAAGACCGAAAAGATGCATCACGGCCATCGCGGTGCGAACCACCCGGTCAAGGACCTCGCCACGGGCAAGGTCGAAATCACCAGCCAGAACCATGGCTTTGTGGTGATGGAAAACTCCCTGCCCGCCAATGTGGAAATGAGCCATCAGTCGCTGTTCGACGGCTCGCTGGAAGGCATCCGCGTCAAGGACGCGCCGGTGTTCTCGGTGCAGTATCACCCCGAAGCCTCGCCGGGCCCCCATGACAGCCATTACCTGTTCGATCGGTTCATCGACATGATCGACGGACAGAACTGAGATGCCCAAACGCACAGACATCAAATCCATCATGATCGTCGGCGCCGGGCCGATCATCATCGGCCAGGCCT
>JAURLR010000117.1 GCA_030831135.1 Alphaproteobacteria bacterium | reverse complement strand
GCAAACAGCAGATAGGCTGCCGACACCTGTTCGGGCGGCAGGAACAAAGCCCAGGCCCCGACCACGGCGATGGGGGTTCCCAGCACCAGCCACGGCTTGCGCCGTCCGAAACGGGACGAGGTGCGGTCCGACAGAACCCCGATCAGCGGGTCGGTGATCACGTCCCAGATGCGCGCGAAAAACAGGATCCCCCCGACCGTTGCCAGCCCGAGGCCGAGATCATCGGCATAGAAGGTCGGGATGATGACGAAAAGCGGCAGCAGCAGCACGGCGAGCGGCAGGCCCGGCAGGCCATAGACCAGCAGCTGCATATTTGTCAGGGCGCGTTTTGGAGACGCTGCGGGCGAGGAAACGCGCATGAAGAAGGTCGACCTTGTATGGTGGGCCGTGCAGCCTAGTTTCGGGCCATGAGGTTGGTCATGGCCGCTGCCACGGGCAGCAGACCGTCCCGCGCGATCAGGCGATAGGTGACATCCGAGCCGCGTGCCTCGAAGGCCAGCCCGACCAGAATTCCCGCATCGTCGTACCAGAGCTCGATCTCGAGATCTCCCACCATCCGGTAGCGGGTGGCCTCGATCGGACCATCCGGGCCGGGCACGGTCTCGCGCCCCACTTCCTGAATATCCACCTCCAGCATTTCGCCGGTCTGGGAGTTGAGAAGGCGGTCCTGGGCCACCGTCGAAAACATCCAGTAGGTTGTCGGCAGCATGTTCCGCGGGGCGTTGAAATTTGGCGCGCTGTCATTGACGATCTGCAACTGGTCTCCGACGAGATCAATGGCAACGTCATGCCGGTCGCCATTGTCATCGGTCTGGCTGCGCATGCGCTGGAGGGCGCCGTCCTGCCAGAGACTGGCATTGCGATGGGTGTAATCGAACACCGTGAAGGGGCCGAATTTCACCGCCAGATCAATTGCGATACGGGTTTCCAGGGAGCCATCGGCGCCACGGCTGAATGTCAGGCTGTGTTCTCCGATGGGCTTGTCGTCAAGGGCAACTTCGAATTTCAGAAGCCCCGGTCCGGTATCCGCCGCCGCGGTCACGGATGCGAGTGCGAAGACCAAAAAGACGGCCGCACCGGCAAACCTGCGTAGAGAAACCATGAACCGAACCATCCCCGATGTTGTTCAGGAATTGTTACGCGCCGGGTGCTTTGCCGGATCACTGTTTGAGAGATCACTGGGGATTTGCGGAAACCCGCTTACTCCGGGACGCCCGTCCAGCGCTTCGACAGGCTGTGTTCGATGGCAAAAAGGTCGAGAACCCGGCCGATTGTATGGTCGACCATCTCTTCGATGGTCCTGGGCATCGGGTAGAAGGCCGGCATGGGGGGCATCACGATGGCGCCGATCTCTGAAGCCTGAGTCAGCGTGCGCAGATGGCCCGTGTGGAGCGGGCTTTCGCGGACCATGAGGACCAGTCTCCGACGCTCCTTCAGGGTGACGTCGGCAGCGCGGGTGAGGAGCGTCTGGGTGGCACCTCCGGCGATTTCGGCGGCGGATTTGACAGCACAAGGCGCAACCACCATGCCCAGGGTAAGCATCGAGCCCGAGGAAATCGCCGCCCCCACATCGTTGGGCGCATAGACATGATCGGCGAGCGCATAGAGCTCATCGCGGGTCATTTCGGTTTCATAGTTGAGGGTCATCAACCCCGGCCGGCTGACAACCAGATGGGTTTCCACATCCGTGTCGCGCAGCACTTCGAGCAGGCGAATCCCGTAGGTCACGCCCGTGGCACCCGAGATGCCGACAATCAGGCGTTTGGGTTCGCCCGGTGGATAGTAGGGATATGTGTCCATGGCTGGGGCGGTTCTATTCCGAAAGGGGCTCAGGCATCGCGCGCCAAGGCGCGCACCTCGTCGTCGTCGGGAAACCGGTGAGTTTCGAGTTTGGAGTACAGCACTGTACCGTCACGGGTGATCTCGAAGGACCCCGTTCGTCCGGGGGCGATCTCGACAGTTTCACCTTTGTCCACAAGCAGGTCCCTCGCACGGAGCGCACGCGGCTCGTAGTTTCAGATCTGGCAGAATTCGATATGGATGGTCATGTTCGGGAATACCTGTTTTCGGGGTGCGTTCATCTCATATGGTTGCGACTTGATCTAAAGCAACGCGGACGCAATACGCATTGGCTAACATGATGCACATGAAGACCATAGGACATATCCTGACCGCGTGCCTGTTGTCGGCGGGTATTGTGATCGCCGGTCCGGTTTTGGCGCAGGAAGATGCCGAGCGACTGCAGGGGCTGGACCTGTCCCGCGATCTTTGCTCGGGCTGTCATGTGGTCGAGGAAAACCAGCGGAGCGTGCTGATCGACGGCGTACCGTCATTTCCCACGCTGGGACGTTCGGGTCGGTCCAACGCGCAATTGCGTGTCTGGCTCAACGAGCCCCACCCGGTGATGCCGCAGATGCCGCTCTCCGCGCGGGAGGTTGACGCCGTGATCGCCTATATCCGCTCGTTTGCCGATTAGAGATTGACCCCCGGCGTGTCGAGGCCGTGGGCTGTGAGTTCGGTGGTGATGTAGTTGAAGGCATCTTCCACGGAATCCGTTCGGTGGAACAGATCAAGGTCTCCGGGGCTGATGGTCCCGAACTCGACCAGCGCATCCATATCGACCACCCGGTCCCAGAATTCGTGCCCGAACAGGACGATGGGGACCCGCTTCTTGATTTTCTGAGTCTGGATCAGGGTCAGAATTTCAAACAGTTCATCGAGCGTGCCGAAACCGCCGGGGAACAGCACGACGGCCTTGGCCGGATAGGTGAACCAGAATTTCCGCATGAAGAAATAGTGGAACATCAGGTCGAGTTCGCGGGTGATGTAGGGATTGGCGAACTCCTCGGTCGGGATCGAGATGGTCAGCCCGATATTCATCCCCTTGGCTTCCGACGCCCCGCGATTGGCGGCCTCCATGATCCCCGGACCGCCCCCGGTGCACACCACGAAACGGCGGTTGCCTTCCTCCAGGGATTTTGACCATTCGGTCATGCGAAAAGCCAGTTCGCGCGCAGCCTCGTAATAGACCGACATGCGTTCAGCGCGCCGGGCCACGGTCATGTCACCGTCCCCGGCCTCGGCGGCCTTTACCATCGCGGCGGCACCCTCGGCGGACTTCAACCGGGCCGAGCCCATGAATACGACCGTGTCGTCGATTTCGTAGTGCTCGAAACGGCTGAGCGGCTCCAGATATTCCGACAGAATACGCAGGCTTCGCGCTTCGCGGCTGTGCAGGAAATCCGGGTTCTCATAGGCCTTCGGGCGGGGCGGCAGGGGCGTGTCATCTGGCGAGTCGGTCATGGGGCGATCCGTTCTGTGTAAGGCCGTCGAAAGTTCAGGGTCGAAGCTCGGGCCAAGAATATTATTTGCGTTCTCTTGACGCCATTCTACACCCACGCCAATTGAATCATGTCCGGCATAAAGCCGGGTAATATTCCATAGGAATGAAAGAAATGAAAAAGCTATTGGGGTCTGCACTCATTGCAGCTCTGATGTTGTCGTCCGGTGCTGCGCTGGCGCTCGACAAGGTGCAGGGTGTCTTCACGAACCTTGATGTTCCGGCGGGCAG